>NZ_JBALNX010000028.1:25143-128421 GCF_036962035.1 Bacillus sp. JJ1773 | reverse complement strand
GTCAAGGAATTCGTGAAAGCGATTTCAGCCAAGATCTACAGTTGAAGTTAGTCGTCTTCCAAAGGATGTATTAGTTTAAATTGAGGCAATAGCTGCCTATAGTACTCAATAATTTATAGAATTCTAATAAATTTAATTTTATGGAACAGGGGGCTTGGTTTAGTTGAAGAAAAGAAAATTATTTGCGACAGGTTTAATATTTTTGCTATCGATATTTTTATTAATAGGTTGTGCGCCTAATAATACATCAAACTCAAACACTAACACTGACACTAAACAAAATGAAGAGAATACAAATTCTTCGGGAGGAACAATAAAATTAGCTTGGAATTCACAGCCACCTACTCTTGACACTCATACAACAAATACAAACGTAGTACGTGATATTGCAAGACAAATATTCGAAAACTTAATAACTTTTGATGAAAATTATGAACTTGCTCCTATGTTAGCAGAGTCATTTGAAGAAAGTGAAGACCGTAAAACAATAACGTTTAAATTAAGAAAAGGTGTATTATTCCATAACGGTAAAGAATTGAAAGCTGAAGATGTTGTTGCATCGATGACAAAATGGCAGCAAAACGGAACAGCTAAAACGGAACTTGGTAACTCAACATGGGAAGCAATTGACGATTATACAGTTACTTTAAATGTTGAGAAACCTTCAATTTCTGTATTGTACAGACTAGCTGATGTTACTCAAACAGCTTCTATTATGCCTAAAGAAGTAATTGAAGCAGCTGATGCAACAGGTGTAAAGGAATTCATAGGTACTGGACCTTTTAAATTAGAAGAGTGGAAACACGACTCGTATATTAAATTAGCTAAATTTGAAGGTTATAAGCCATTAGATGCTCCAACAAGTGGTTTAGGCGGTAAAAAAGAAGCTTTGGTTGATGAAATCTATATCTACTTTGTGTCTGACATTTCTACTCGAGTAAACGGGGTTATAAGTGGTGAATATGATTATGCTTTTGAATTACCTTTTGACAGTATGCAACAACTAAAGAGTTCACCGGAAGTTGTAATTGATATTTGGCCATATGGTTTTGAAACATTAGTTTTTAATAAAAAAGGAATTTTTCAAGACTTAAGACTAAGACAAGCAATAAATCACGCGATAAATAATGAAGAATTATTATCATTAGCATTTACAGATAAAGAGTTCTATCGCCTTGAACCAGCGTATATGCGTCCAGAACAAAAGAATTGGTACACCCAGGCTGGAGAGGAAAATTATAATGTGTATGATGTTGAGAAAGCTAAAGAATTATTAAAGGAAGCTGATTATAAAGGTGAGGAAGTAACAATTCTAACTAGCAGTGATTACAGATACCATTATGATGCTGCGGTTATCACACAACAATCACTAGAGAAAATAGGTATGAACGTTAAACTGGACGTTACAGATTGGGCAACTTTACTTGATCGAAGAAAGGATCCGGAAAAATGGGATATTTTCTTTACACAGTTTACTACTGTTGCTACACCGTTAGCATATCCGTTTTTGGAATCTAAGGTAGAATATCCTGGGTGGACAAATAGCCCTGATATCGACCGATTAATAAATGAAATAAGAAATTCTCCTTCGCAAGAAGAAGCGACAGCCAAGTTTGAAGAATTACAAGCGATTATTTGGAGTGAACTACCAGTAATTAACGTTGGTATGGCAAACTTCATTTCAAGCTATTCCAATAAAGTAAAGGGATATTCTGAATTTATGGGCCCAATTTTCTGGAATACAAGTATTGAGCAATAGAAATATATTAGTTCTAACCAAGTTTAGTACTCCCCTATCAATGTAGGGGAGTACTAAATTACTAGTGAAAGGAGGAGATTATTTGAAGACATATATACTCCAAAGACTCTTATCTCTAATTCCAGTAATGTTCGTAGTTGCAGTTGTCGTATTTTTTATTATTCACTTAACACCAGGAGATCCTGCTGCCGTCATACTTGGACCCGATGCTTCTGTTGAGGAAGTTAATAAATTAAGAGAAGAAATGGGGTTAAATTTACCTATCTATGAACAATTCATTATCTGGATTTCAAAGGTCCTCCAAGGAGACTTAGGTTGGTCAATTTATATGAATAAGCCCGTGTTGCAAGCTTTTTTTGAAAATTTAATACCTACTTTATCATTGGCATTAATGGCTCAAGTCATAGCTATCTTAATTTCTATTCCAGCAGGAATTATTGCAGCAACCAAGCGCGGAACATTTACAGATCAAACGTTTATGATGATTTCTTTACTAGGAATTTCCATCCCTAACTTTCTTTTAGCCCTATTATTAGTTTTATTGTTTGCAGTAAATCTTGCTCTACTCCCTGTAGCTGGATTCCAACCTCTTAGCAACGGATTATGGGTGCATATAAAATACTTAATTTTACCCGCATTTGCACTTGGGGCTATTCAAGCAGCACTAATTGCACGGGTTACACGCTCTTCTATGCTAGATGTCTTAAATGCAAATTACATTAAAACCGCCTATTCAAAAGGGGTCAAAAGAAAAGTTGTTATTTATAAACATGCTTTAAAAAATGCCTTCATTCCTATTCTAACCGTTATCGGTCAAACATTTGGACAATTAATTGCTGGAGCCGTTGTTATCGAAACTGTGTTCAATATCCCAGGAATTGGACAGTTAATTATTAATGCTATTATGAGACGAGATTTTGAAGTGATACAAGGTGCCATACTACTAATAGCTCTTTCCTATGTATTGATTAATTTAATTGTAGATTTATTGTATGGATTTTTTGATCCAAGAGTACGTTTAAGCAAAAAAAGTTGATTTAGAAAGGGGGATGGTTTATGGAGACTAAATCAATATATAGAAATAGTACAATAACACGAAATCAACAAATTTATAAAAAAGAACAACGTATATTACTATTTAAACGTATATTTTCAAATCGATTAATGGTCTTTGGAAGTGCTATATTGCTTTTTTTAACAATCATCGCTATCTTTGCTCCCTTGATTGTAATAAAGAACCCACTGGAAATTAATGCCCTTGCTCGACTACAAGCTCCTTCATCTGATCACTTTTTTGGGACAGATAATTTAGGAAGAGATCTATTTAGTAGGGTTATATATGGTACACAAGCTTCTATGACCGTAGGGTTATCAGTTGCCTTAATTTCAGGAACCTTTGGGATGATTATTGGATTATACTCTGCTTACAACCGTTACTTAGATCACATTTTGATGAGAATCTGTGATGGATTGATGGCATTTCCAGCTATTCTCTTAGCGATTGCAATCATGGCAGCACTTGGACCAAAAACTATTAATGTTATTACGGCATTAAGCTTTGTCATGATTCCTACTGTTGCACGTGTTATTCGTTCTGCTGCACTTGTTATAAAAGAGCAAACATACATTGAAGCACTAAAATCACAGGGAGCTAGTGCAACTAGAATAATTTGGATTCATATCGCTCCAAACGCGATTTCTCAATTAATTATTCAACTCACTTACGTGTTTGCCATATCCATTATTATTGAGGCAAGTTTAAGCTTTCTAGGTGTTGGAATTCCAGCCCCGAATCCAAGCTGGGGGAATATTATTTATGAAGGAAAAGCTGTTATTTATAACGCATGGTGGATGACTGTATTCCCTGGGGTGTTTATTATATTAGCCGTATTAGCCCTGAATTTATTTGGGGATGGTCTAAGAGATTTATTAGACCCTCATACAAAAAAATAAATTAGACAGCGAAGGAGGGATTATTGTTACTATGGAGCCTCTGTTAAAGCTAAATAAATTAAGAACAAAGTTTTTCACTGAAAAAGGAACTGTTACAGCAGTTGACGATGTTTCCTTTCAAATAAATGCTGGTGAGATGGTTGGGCTTGTAGGGGAATCAGGATGCGGGAAAAGTGTTACATCTGAATCCATTCTGAAACTTTTAAATGATAGGACAACGAAATATGAAGGGGAAATTCTTTATAAAGGAAAAAACTTAATAGATTTTTCAGAAGAACAGATGAGAAATATACGTGGTAACGAAATATCAATGATTTTCCAAGACCCTATGAGCTCGCTAAATCCTGTCTATACGATAGGAAATCAGATTGCAGAGGCAATCATGATCCATCAAAAGGTCGATAAAAAAGAGGCCTATAACAGAGCTATTGAGATGCTACGTCTAACAGGAATACCATCACCAGAAAAAAGAGTCTATGAATATCCCCATGAACTTTCGGGGGGGATGAGACAACGGGTAATGATAGCCCTTGCCTTATCTTGTAAACCTCAGCTTCTCATTGCTGATGAACCTACAACTGCACTTGATGTCACCATTCAGGCTCAAATTCTAGATCTAATTCAAGAGCTTAAAGAAGAGCTAAATATGGGAATCATTTTAATTACTCATGATTTAGGAGTAGTTGCAGAAGTTTGTACCCGTGTCATCGTAATGTATTTGGGTCAAATTATTGAAGAAGCTGATGTGAAAACACTATTTAAAAATCCACTACATCCATATACAAAAGGTCTATTAAAATCCATTCCTAAGTTAGATGGTGGTCGATCACAGAAACTAAATGTCATAAAAGGAGTTGTGCCCTCTCTACAAGATGTTCCAAGTGGATGCCGTTTTGCCCCAAGATGTGAATATGCAACAGATCAATGCAAGATAAATCCTCCAGAATTAATGGAGTTAAATAATGGACAGAAGGTAAGATGTTGGAACTATGAAACCATTTTGAGAGAGGATGAAAATTATGCAGTCAACACTTATCAAAACCAGTGATCAAGATCCTCTTTTAGAAGTAAAAGGTCTCAAGAAGTACTTTCCCATTACATCCAATTTAGGAAGAGTTCAAGGGTATGTGCAAGCCGTTAACAATGTAGAGTTTACATTACACAAAAAAGAAACGTTAGGTTTAGTTGGAGAGTCAGGATGTGGAAAAAGTACAACTGGTCGTACGATTCTTCGATTAACTGAACCAACAGCTGGAGAGGCATTTTATAAAGGAAAAGATATTTTTCAACTAAAGCAGAAGGACTTTCATAAAATGCGCAGCAAATTGCAAATGGTTTTTCAGGATCCTCATAGCTCAATTAACCCAAAACAAAGGATTGGACGTGCTATTGAAGAACCAATGAAAATCCATAAACTATATAATTCGAAAGAACGAACGGAAAGAGCGTTGGAATTATTATCTAGAGTCGGGTTAAGAGAGGACCAATATTATAAATATCCTCATGAATTTTCTGGTGGACAGCGGCAAAGAATTGGGATTGCACGAGCATTGGCCCTGAATCCTGAAATCTTAATATGTGATGAGCCAGTTTCAGCACTTGATGTTTCAATTCAGTCCCAAGTTATTAATTTAATGGAAGAGTTGCAAGATCAATTTAATCTATCTTATATTTTTATAGCTCATGACCTAAGTGTTGTTAGACATATTTCTGACCATATTGGGGTTATGTATTTAGGCGAAATGGTAGAGAAAGCTCAGACTGATGAGTTGTTTTCTCACCCCCTTCATCCTTATACAAAAGCTCTGTTATCTTCTATACCTGTTCCAAATCCAGAATTTAAACGTGAACGTATTATTTTAAAAGGGGATATCCCATCACCAATTAATCCTCCTTCTGGATGTAAATTTCATACTCGCTGTCCATATGCAATTGATCAATGCAAAAGTGAATCACCCCTATTTAAAGAAGTGTCGAAGAATCATTTAGTTGCTTGTCATTTGATTAATTAAGCAGATTATAAAAAACTTCTTAGCTGAAGAAAAATTGGAGTGGAAAAAAATGTTACAGAAACTTTTTGTTAGATTGGAAGAAATATATCCTGAATTAGTTTCTTTTCGAAGAGATATGCATATGTACCCAGAATTATCTTTTGAAGAAGTAAACACACCTGTCAAAATAGCTGATTTTTTACAAAGTCTTGGTTTAGAAGTTGAAAGACAAGTTGGCGGTAGGGGAGTTATTGGTAGGTTAAAGGGAGGAAAACCTGGAAAAACTATCGCTTTCCGCGCTGACTTTGATGCTCTTCCGATTCAGGATGAGAAAGATGTTGAATATAAATCTAGAATTCCGGGAGTCATGCATGCATGCGGTCATGATATTCATACTGCTAGTTTACTAGGGGTTGCAAAGGTTTTAAGTGAGGTTAAAGAGGAAATTAGCGGAAACGTCGTTTTTATCCATCAATTTGCAGAGGAACAAATTCCAGGAGGGGCAAAATCCATGATTGAAGATGGCTGCTTAAATGGTGTTGATGCCATTTATGGAGTCCATGTATGGTCATCTCTCCCAGTTGGTACAATTGGGATTATTGATGAGTATGCTATGGCAGCCGGAGACAAGTTTGATATAAAAATTATCGGTAAAGGAGGACATGGGGCTAAACCACAAATCACAATTGATTCTTTGGTAGTTGGTGCTCAATTAGTGAATAACTTACAAAACATTGTCAGTAGACGAATAGACCCTCATGCGCCTGCCGTTGTCACCGTTGGAACTTTCCAGGCTGGTCAAGCATTTAACGTTATTGCAGAAAGAGCTAATATAACTGGAACAGTTAGAACGTTTGATGATAATGTTAGAGATTCTATTGAAGAATATATTAAGCAAATTAGCCATTCAACATGCGAAAGTGCTGGTGCGAAAGCGGTTGTTGAGTATGAACGCGGTTATCCTCCTTTATGGAATCACCCAGATCATATTCAGAAAGCTGAAAATGTCGCCATCAAATTAGTAGGGAAGGAAAATGTTAAATACCCATCACCTTCTATGGGTATGGAAGACTTTTCATATTATTTAAAAGAAGTTCCCGGTGCTTTTGTCTTTGTTGGAGGAGGAAATAGTGATATTGATGCAGACTATCCTCAGCATCATCCAAAATTTAATGTTGATGAGCGTTCAATCTTAATTAGCGCCAAACTCTTTTTATCTCTCCTAATAGAAGAGTAAAAGTGACCATCAATACTTTCGTAGTCAAATGACTAAGTTTAATAATAAATCAATTTTATGATATAAGGAGGAGCTATGCGTTTACAAGATAAAACAGCAATTATTACAGGGGCGGGTAATGGAATTGGCAGGGAAACAGCTTATTTGTTTGCAAGAGAAGGTGCGAATGTTGTAGTTACGGATATATGTGAAGAAGCAGCTAGCAATACTACAGAAGAAATAAAAAAACACGGAGGTAAATCTATTCATATCCCACATAACATAAGTATTGAAAGTGATTGGGAAAATGTTATAGCAAAAACTTTAGATAACTTTGGAAAAATCAATATTCTATTCAATAATGCTGGAACATTTCTTATCAAACCCCTAATTGATACGACTCTCGAAGAGTGGCATCAACTTATGAATATTAATCTGGCTGGAACATTTCTAGGTTTAAAACATGTCATACCTGTGATGATGAAACAAAATGGAGGATCAATTATTAATAATTCTTCAACAGCAGGTTTAATGGGTTCTGTAGGTGTTTCACTGTATGGTGCTAGCAAAGGGGCGATTAGAATATTAACAAAACATGTTGCGATGGAATATGCACCTTACAACATTAGAGCAAATACAATTTTCCCTGGTTTCGTAGATACAGATATGATGAAATATAGAGGAGAAGTAGACCAATCAAATAAACAGCAGCAATCCCAAGGAGTTCCGTTGGGTAGAATTGGAAATTCAGATGAAGTTGCTAAAACCGTTTTATTTCTAGCATCTGATGATTCAAGTTATACAACTGGAGCTGAATTTGTTATTGATGGAGGAAGATCAGCAGGGAGATCTCCAATGAAGAGTGATCATTATGAATAAAGGGACGGTATGTTTAACATTTGATTTTGATGCAATCTCCTTGTGGCTACAAAGGGATATGACCACAATGACTTCCGTTTCCCGAGGAGAATTTTGTGTTATCGCAGTGCCGAGAATTCTCCATTTGTTAGCAAAAAGAAATATTCAATGCACTTGGTTTATACCTGGGCACACGATTGAAACTTATCCAGATGTTTGTAAAATGATCGTTGAAAATGGACATGAAATTGCTTTACACGGTTATGCACACGAAAACTTTAATGTTTTATCCTCTGAAGAAGAATGGGGGATATTCCAAAAATCGGTAAAAGTAATCGAATCCTTAACAGGATGCAGACCAAAAGGCTTTCGTTCCCCCTCGTGGGATATTTCTTCTCGGACAGTCAAAAATTTAGAGAAGCTTGGTATCATCTATGATAGCAGTCAAATGGGAAATGATTATTCAGTCTATTATAGTAGATACGATGATGAACATTATAAAGATAAGGCTTCGAAATTTGGAAAATCATCTAATGTTGTTGAGATACCTGTTTCTTGGTCTTTAGATGACTATGTTTATTTTGAATATTTAAAAACACCTAATTCACTTTTTCCAGGCTTGAAAACACCTGATGAAATGTTTAAAAATTGGACAGGTGATGTCGAATACATGCTTCGGGATTTTCAAAATGGCGTTTTAGTTGCAACATTTCATCCACAGGTTTCAGGACGTGGACATCGGTTATTAGGATTAGAAAAATGGATTGATAGCTTAATAGAAAAAGGGATAGTGTTTTCAAGGTTAGACAGTATCGCAGATTCTTTTTTAAATGGAATCGAGTTCGGGGTCTTTGATCCGAAATAACAGTTTTAAGTTGATAGAAGTTTTAATATGGAATCTTCTCATCATTGACTGAGCGTCATTTCGCTCGGTCATTCTTTATTATATCAAATAGTGGCTTTCTGTTTACCCTCTTTAGATTCTTCTTCAAATCCAGTTGTCTTTATTTGTACAAACCATAAGTTAGATGATCCTGCTCAAAACCAAGCTTGCTAATCTTCATTTCTTTCACTTGCACAGCCACTTCTTCATAAATTCTCCCTTTATGGCTTGTGTGACCTTTGTGCAACACTATTTCAAAATCCTCAGCTTGTTCTCGTGCCTGATCAAGATAACAATAATCTGTAATGAGTTTGGCTTCCGTTTCAGAAATAAGGATCACACCGTTGCTTCCCGTAAAACCAGACGTGTATATCATGTTCCATGGATTGATAATCATCATTCCATCCAAGGCTAAATCATGAAATCTTTCTCTTATCTTACGAATCCTCTCCATATGTAACCTCCTCTAATTTTATCAATAAAGGTCATTGCAAATTTTATGCCATTTTCTAACCCCTTGTTAAACGGCTTTTACAAAATTATTCTGCTATTTTAGTTTCAAAACAATTTTACACATTCAAAATATTTTAACTGATTTTTCTAAATAATTGTACATTTTGGAGCGATATGACCTAATCCGGCATCTGAATTCAACCTACAGCTTTAAATGGACATATATTGAGGGGAAATAGGCAATCCAATACCTGGGCTAATGCTCAGACGTTTTGTTTTTGTTCAGCTGATGATCTTCCGATTTGTAGTTGGGAGGGAACTCGCCTAAAATCTATTTAAAGAAACAAAATAAAAAACCGAGGTGACTACAGTGGATTTAATAGAAGATTTTTTTACAGCTGCCATTGAAGGAGATATTGAAACTTTAAAAAGCCTTTTAGAAAAAGGAATCGATATTAATGTAAGAAATAAGAAAAAGCAAACAGCTATATTACTTGCTGCCATTAATAACAAACTTGATACAGTAGAATTCTTGGCTAATGAAGGTGCAGATATTAACCTGCAAGATCAAACATGTCTGAATCCATTTTTATATGGTTGTATTAAAGGGGACTTAGCTCTAGTAACATTAATGATTAATCATGGTTCGGATTTAGAGTGTTTGACTCGTTTTGGAGGGGTTGGCCTTACACCGGCATGTGAAAAGGGGCATATTGATGTCGTTCGTTTCCTATTAACCACAACGGGCATTAATGTAAACCACACCAATTTTGTCGGCTGGACACCACTGATCGAGGCGATCATCCTTAATGACGGCGGACCAAAACAGCAAACGATTATCCAACTATTAATTGAACATGGTGCAGACCCGCAAATGGTTGATAAGTATGGGGTTACCCCTCTTGAACTTGCAAGAGAAAAAGGATACTCGGAAATCGAGAAAATATTATTAGAGGCTGGGGCAGAGTAATAACTTTAGTTTAAAAATTTTTGTCTTGCCTTGTTTTAATACACTATTTTTAGACTTGATAGAAGGCTGCGGGTGAATTCAGACTCGCAGCCTTCTTCGTCCTGGTTCAGACTTTCGCATATCGATATGGTCATAGCCAATCAAATGGTATAGTATTCTTAACATTAAAAGAAAGGATGATTAAAACATGGATATAAAGGTTGTTGCTATCACAGGTGCAGGAAGCGGGCTTGGTGCTTCTCTCGCCAAGAAATATTCTGAAATGGGCTGCCATGTTTGTTTGCTTGGAAGAAACGCTTTAAAACTGAAACGAATAGCTGAGCAATTAACGGGCAGTTATTCGATCTACGAGGCAGACGTTTCTTCAAAGAGGGAAGTAGAAAAAACGATGGCATCTATTAAGGAGGAAGTGGGCCCTATTGATTTATTAATCAATAATGCTGGTCTGGGTGTATTTGATTTGGCAGAAAATCTAACGGAAGAAAATGTGCATGATATGATTGATATTAATTTAAAGGGAACGATCTTCTGCACACAAGAGGTCCTGCCAAGCATGAAAGAGCGAAACCAAGGCCTTATTATTAATATTGTGTCGACAGCGGGAGTGGAAGGGAAAGTCACCGAGTCCGTTTATTGTGCGAGTAAATTTGGTGTACGGGGATTCACAGAGAGCCTCGCCAAGGAACTAAACGACACGGGTGTTCGAGTATTCGGTGCCTATATGGGCGGAATGAAGTCCCCGTTCTGGGAAGGCATTTTAACAGAAGAGAGAATGAAAAACCTGATGGACCCAGACGATGTAGCGGATGTTATCATTGAAAATGCAAAAGTTCGAAAAAACCTTATTGTCACGGAAGTTATTATTAAAAATAAAATTTAAGGGCTAAAAGGGTATATGGGATAAATGGACTCCAAAAGGTTAGGGTAACTGACTTTCTGGAGCCCTTTTTCATTTTCTATCCAAATACTTTTCTAACCTTTGCATCCACACTCGACTTTGTATGATCATGTATAAGTCCCCAGTAAAGAGCAATTTTCGCTGTGGACCACATCTTTTCTTCTTTCAACACATTGAGGATGGAATTGATCTTGAAAGGAACAAAGCGAAGGTCCTCAAGCTCCCATTTTCCAGAAATTCCTCTGCTGCGGTTTTGAACGATTTCCTCTGACGTTTCTTTACAGTATAGAACTCCAATGATATTCCACTGATAATATTCCTCATCCACTCCGTATCCAAGAAGCTTAATGTCCTGCTCAGATACAGTCAGCCCAAGTTCTTCTTTCGCACCTCGAATGGCTGTTTTATAAAAATCGGGCCCTTGACCGCTAGCATGACGATCCTGGGAAGGGTGAACAGCCTCCACAATCCCAATATCCAATTCATCAGGGCGTACCCCGCTATCTGGCGAACGTTTCGTTAAAATGGTTTGCCCATCTGCCGTCACTACAACCAGCGCAACGCCAAATCCATTAGCGATTTGCACAATAGGTCTTTTATGATTCGCATTTGCTAGGTACTTTTGCTTGATCGTTTGGCCATTAGGCAATATTTTGTTCAAATTTGTATTAATTGCTTTAAACGTATAGTAATCACTTGGAGTAAAAGTAAAAACAGCCTTCATATCCTCATTAATATTAGTCCGTAAAATCATATGCTTTTCTAGAGCATAAAGAGGTCCGTTCCAGCTGTGGTTTTCTCCATTTTGTAAATTCTGTTCTTGTATTCTTTCAATTTCATTCTTTAATTCTAGTAAATCCTCCTCGAAAATAGGTCTGCTTGAGGTCAGTCTTGTCTCAATATTCTCCGGAGCAAAGGTCATTTCCCCATCACCATCGCATACCACAAAAGAGGTCATTTCATTTCCCAGCGAAAAATAATAGGGATCCTGTACATCCTTTTCTTTAACAAAAAGCCTTCTGAAAAATCTAGTTATGGCTCTCCACATAGTTTTAAGTGGATCCTCGAATATAACGCCCAGCAATAAACCGACAATCCCACCAATTAACGCATCAGTCATTCGTCCTATGTCTCCCTTCATAATCCTACATAAAGTTTAATAAATGTGGATAAATGTGTAAATGGATATGGGAAGGAAATATGAATGATTAATACCTTTATTGATTTTGATAAGTATATTGATAACGAGGTAGACAGTTCCAGCTGAGCTTTGCGGACATCAGTTCCTTTTTAGAACCATCCTTAATATAAAATTTCAAACTAAATGGAGTGTAAAAAACTAGCACCTTTCCAATATTTACCCTATAGATAAAGTAAATAGATTGATAATTATTTTAAATTTGAATATTGACATTAATGTTAATATTATTTATTCTTTAGGTAATCGGTTACATGTTTGAGGAAAACATTATAGACAATCAAATTAATATATAAATTATTTTTTTTACTTAATAGGTAAACGGTTACATATATTTTATAGGGATGTTTGCTTTATATGGTACCGGTTTCATGAAGAGAGGTGACTTAGCTTGACTACCACAATAAGAGATGTTGCGAAATTATCGGGTGTATCTGTGGCAACAGTTTCAAGGGTTATAAATAAAAATGGATATGTTAGTGCGGAAACTGAAGCGAAGGTTCAAGAAGTAATGAAAAGATTGGATTATGAACCAAACCAACTTGCTAGGGGATTAACAGCAAAAAAAACGAAAACGATCGCTTTAATTGTACCGGATATTTTAAATCCCTTTTTCCCTGTTTTAGCAAGAGGGGTTGAGGATGTGACGAAGCTGCATGGATTTACGTTGATATTGTGCAATTCAGATGACTCAGGTGTTAAGGAGAAATCCTATATCGATATCCTCAGAAAAAAATATGTAGATGGAATGATTATTGCTTCAAATAATTTAGGGTTAAAGGAAATTAAGGATTTGGAACACTCCAATATACCATTGGTCGTATTGGATCGGGCGCAAGACATTGAAACAAATTGTGTGATACGGGTTGATAACTATGGTGGGGCAATAAAAGCAGTACAGCATCTGCTAGACGTAGGATGCAAAAAGATCGCTCATATATACGGTCCCTTGGAATATAGTACAGCCCGCGAACGGCTTGCGGGTTATGAGGACGTTGTGAAAAAGCAGCCTTGGTTTACACCCACTTTATTAGTACCCGGGGATTTCACAATTGACGGGGGAAAGAAGGCAACAGAGGACTTACTGCAACTACATCCGGATGTGGACGGCATTTTCTCAGGTAATGATCTAATGTCAATTGGAGTATTAAAACAATTACACAATTTAAATATCAAAGTCCCTGACCAAATTGCTGTTTGCGGCTTTGATGGTATAAACCTAACAGAAATTACCCAGCCGGAACTCACTACTGTAGCGCAGCCCATCTATGAGGCTGGAAAACTAGCAGCTGAGAATTTAATTGCCAGAATTAATAATACTAAAAAAGGGAACGAGGTAATAAATTTACCGGTTTCCCTCATTGTTAGAGATTCAACGAGAAAGAAGGTACAGGAGAAGAATGATATCTAAAATTGCAGTAGTTGGAAGCATTAATATGGATTTTGTTGTTCAAACGGACAGAATTCCGGTACAAGGGGAGACGCTCCTGGGAAAAGAAATAAGTTACTTACCCGGGGGGAAGGGAGCAAATCAGGCGGTAGCTGCCTCCAGACTTGGGGCTGAGGCTCGAATGATTGGGAGTGTTGGCAAGGATCTGTACGGCAAAGAGTTAATTTCATGCCTAAGCTCAAATGGAGTAGAGGTTTCGTCTATTAAGGAAATTGAAGGCTTGTCTACCGGAACAGCAATTATATTGTTAGCTAATGGGGAGAACAGCATTATTGTCATTCAAGGTGCAAATGAAAAATGTTTGCCGGAGGATATTGATCGTAACATTGATGTCTTAATGGAATCAGATATTGTTCTGATCCAAATGGAAATTCCTATGGAAACTGTCTGTCATACTGTTAAGATAGCAAATCTCTTAAATAAGACTGTTATTTTAAATCCCGCTCCTGCTCAGCATATTCCGGAAGATATTATGGCATGTGTGGACATCATTACACCAAATGAAACCGAGCTTGACATTCTTACAAGTAATTGGGCAGTGGGGAATGCTCTAGAAAGTAAAATGGACGCGCTGTTATCGAGGGGGGTTCGGAATGTAATCACCACGCTAGGTTCAGAAGGGGTTGCATATAAGGGTGATGGGCAAAGCTTCCAAAGGATACCGAGTTATAAGGTGCCGGTCAAGGATACAACCGGTGCAGGCGATGCATTTAATGCTGGGTTAGCCTATGCAATTGGCCAAGGCAAAACCATTTTAGACTCAATAGAATTTGCCAATAAAACAGCAGCATTGGCCATTGGGAAATCAGGTGCATTATTAGGTATGCCGAGCCTAACTGAGGTATTAAGCTTTCAAGAAAAAGGTTAGTAATCCTCAATAATTCGTTCCCTTTATTCACTAGTGATTTCAACTATATAAAACTATAAATCAATTAAATATTTAAGGAGAGTGTGTTACAAATGAAAATACTTTTTATCGGAGAATCTTGGATGGTTCATATGGTTCATGTAAAGGGGTACGATTCCTTTGAATCAACTAAATATGAGGAAGGTGCTACATACTTACTTAATTGTTTAAGAGATGCAAATGTAGAAGTAGATTATATGCCCGCTCACGAGGTCCAGGTACGCTTCCCAAAGAAACTAGAAGTGCTTCAGCAATATGATGCGATTGTTCTTAGTGATATTGGAGCGAACACATTCCTGCTGCAAAACTCTACATTCTACCAAATGGAGATTATTCCAAATGCATTAGAGTTGCTGAAGGAATATGTTGCTCTTGGCGGAGGCTTGTTGATGATCGGAGGTTATCTATCGTTCATGGGCATTGAAGGCAAGGCAAACTATAAGAATACAGTTCTTGCAGATGTCCTTCCTGTTGAAATGCTTGATAGAGATGACCGTGTAGAAATGCCGCAAGGAGTACGGGCTGAAACGATTAAAGAACATGCGATTACAAAGGGTATGGCAAATTGGCCAAACTTCCTAGGATACAACCAGTTTAAAGCGAAGGATGGAGCAGAGGTTCTCGTTAACATTCAAGAGGATCCCCTTCTTGTAGTGGGTGAATATGGCAATGGGAAAACAGCATGCTTTGCAAGTGATTGTGCACCGCATTGGGGTCCAAAGGAATTCATGGAGTGGGAGCACTATCAGCCACTATGGGTCCGGATTTTAGAACATATCAAAAAATAAAAACAGTAAGTTGGTGATGGACATGACAGTGGAGGAAGTCGTTCGGGAAAATAAAGATGAATATATAGATTTTTTGTCAAAATTGGTGCAGACAGATACCCAGGTCATTGGACACGGGCTGCTAGGCGGGAATGAGAAGGCCGGGCAGGAAATCATTAAAGGGAAGCTATTGAATCTCGGTTTTGAAGTTGATGAATTTTTGGTGGAAGATGAAAAGATCAAAAAATATCCCGGAGCCAATTTAGGCCATAATAATGCTGATCGTCCCAATGTTGTCGGAACACTAAAAGGAGCAGGAGGTGGTAAATCCCTCATTTTAAATGGTCATATTGATACGATGCCTTATGGAGACCGAGAAAAATGGTCACATGACCCCTTTCTAGGACAGGTTCAGGATGATGTTCTATATGGACTTGGATCTACTGATATGAAAGCATCTTTAGCCGCAATGGTTATGGCGGCACAAACCATTAAAAAAATGGGCTATCAATTGAAAGGTGACTTAATCATCCAATCAGTAGTCGATGAGGAAGGTGGAGGCAACGGAACGCTTGCATGTGTAGAACGTGGTTATACGGCTGATGCTGCAATAGTCGGAGAACCCACTCAATTACATATACAGCCTGCACATATGGGTTTTCTGTTTCATGAGATTGTTGTAGAGGGCCACAGTCTTCATTCCAGTCAGCTTTGGGAAGGCGTTAACGCAATTGACAAGGCATTCAAGATTTATCAAGGATTAAAGGATCTAGAGCACCATTGGCTTATGACAGAGAGGCACCCGCTATTGCCAGGCCCTACAATCAATCTAGGAGAAATAAAAGGGGGGATAGCCGGGTCTGTTGTTCCAGGCTCTTGCACATTAAAAACATGTCTTCACTATCAGCCTAATCAATCTGAAACGTATGAACAAACGAGAGAACGTGTGAACAGAGAAGTGATTGAAGCAATAGAAAGAGTGGCTAAAGGGGATGAATGGTTAGAGAAGCATCCTCCTAAGGTGAGTGTCTATCAGGAGGGTTATCCTTTTGAAACACCGATTAATCATCCTCTTGTTGACGAAATGAAGAAAGTCATAGAGGAAGTGTTAGAGGAAGAGGCAGTGATTGAAGGGATGCCGGCAGGATGCGATGCTCGTTTGCTTGCTGGGTTTGCTGACATACCAACGATTATTATTGGTTGTGGTGATCCAAAGCAGTGTCATTGTGTGAATGAATCTGTACCAATTTCCCAATTTTTATCACTAATCGAGATTTATGTTCAATTCATCATTTCATGGTGTGGTGTAGAATCTATAGATTAAAAAACTACTAATTTATTTGGAGGGGAAAAAGTTATGAAAAAAACATTGTTTCTTATTTGTTTGTCCATGTTACTAGTTTTATCCGCTTGTAGCTCAGGGGAAAAAGCAAGCTCTGGTAAAAAGGATGATGGAAAAATAACGATTGGCGTTACAACAGCTACGCTTCGCCACCAATTCTTTATTGATATTGATAATGGAATGAAAAAGGCTGCAGAAGAAGCGGGAGTAGAATTGTTAGTTAATGATCCTAACCTGGATTTAGCAAAGCAAGTTTCTTCTATTGAAGATTATATGCAAAAGGGTGTAGACGCTCTAGTCGTTTTAGCTGTAGATAATGCTGGGGTTGTTCCTGTCGTTGAAGAGGCGAAGGAAAAGGGAATTCCGATTATTACCGCAGATGCAGTAGTAGAAAGTGAAAGTGTAGATACTTTCATTGGAACGGAGAACCTCGAAGCGGGTAAACAAATAGGGGAATATTTAAAGAAAGAGATCGAAGCGAAGGGAAAAGGTGTAAAGATCGCAGTTGTTACACATGAACAGTCTTTCGTTCAAAAACAAAGATTAGAAGGTTTTAAAGAAGTATTAAAGGATATGGGAAATGTAGAAATTCTAAATAGCCAGCCAGGTTACGATCGTCAAAAATCAATGGCAACTGTAGAAAATATTCTTCAAGCTAATCCAGATATTGATTATATTTACGCTACTGCAGAAAATAGTGTGCTAGGTGCGTTGGCTGCACTAGAATCAGCGAACAACAAGCATACAAAGATCGTTGGTTTTGACGTAACAGAAGAGGCAGCAGAAGGAGTTCGCAGTGACTATATTCTAGCTATGATTCAGCAGCAGCCTTTCAAAATTGGTGAAGAGTCCATTAAAGCTGCTCTTGAGGCTATTAATGGAAAAGAACTAGATAAAAATATTAGTGTGCCAGTAATTTTAATAGATAAATCAAATGTAGACGAACATTTCAAAAAGTAGAACAGGGAGATTTTCTCCCTGTTTTCTCACCAAACCAAGGGGGGAGTATGTAAGTGAACTCACCAATCATAGAACTGGAGAATATTACTAAGGAATTTTCCGGTGTGAAAGCACTTAAAGGTGTATCTCTGACTGTTTATCCTGGAAGTGTTCATGCGCTTGTTGGAGAGAATGGAGCAGGCAAGTCTACCTTAATGAAGATTCTAACAGGCGCCTATTCAAAAACGAGTGGGGAAATTCGATATAAAGGTGAAATCATTGACAATATGGATCCTAAGGCTTCAAAGAAAATCGGGATTCATTGTATATACCAAGAATTAAACGTAGCCAATTTCTTAACGATTGCCGAAAATGTCTTTCTCGGCAGTCAGCCAACTAAAAAAATGGGTTTTATTAATTGGAATTACATGAATGATAAGGCAGCGGAAATTTTTAAATCGCTTCAAATTAATCTTAATCCGAAACAATTGGCAAAAGAAATTAGTATTGCACAAAAACAGATGATTGAAATTGCTCGTGCGATTTCTCAAGAAGCCAAAATACTGATAATGGATGAACCTACTTCATCATTATCTGAAAGAGAAACAGAAATTCTGCTGTCTTTAGTAACCGAACTCAAAAATAAAGGTGTAAGCATCTTGTATATATCCCATAGAATGGATGAGATTTTCAAAGTTTGTGATACTGTTACTGTTTTAAGAGATGGTACTCATATTAAAACCTTGCCAATGAGTGAGGTCAAGGATGTAGACCAACTCGTTGAATTGATGGTTAATCGAAAGATGGATGATTATTTTAATAAAGAGGAAGTTCCTATCGGAAAGCCTGTATTAAAGGTGCAAAACCTTTCAAAATCAGGAGTACTTAAAGATATTAACTTTGAATTACGAAGTGGTGAAATTCTAGGAGTCGCCGGTTTGGTAGGCTCAGGAAGGACAGAAATCGCCCAGGCGCTATTCGGCCTGTTAAAAATAGATACGGGTGAAATACTGATCGACAATCAATTAACAAAAATTAATAATCCAAGCGATGCCATCAAAATGGGGATAGGGTTTGTTACAGAGAACCGCAAAGAAACAGGGCTGATTCTAAAGCAAACTGTAAGGGATAATATATCCCTTCCGAACTTAGGCAAGTTTACAAAGGGCCTCCTTATTAATAAAAAGACAGAAAAGGCAGTTTCAGAAGATTATAAACAAAAGTTAAATATTAAGGCTAGGACAATAGAACAGAAAGTGTCTACGTTAAGTGGTGGAAATCAGCAGAAGGCGATTATTGCTCGCTGGATGATCCAAGAACCAAGAATCCTTATTCTAGACGAACCATGCCGTGGGGTTGATGTAGGTGCAAAGGCAGAAATCTTTGCCCAAATTAGTAATCTTGCAAAGCAGGGAGTCGGGATTATCATGATTTCTTCTGAGCTATCAGAGATCATTGGCATGAGTGATCGCACAATTGTCATGAGAGAAGGGGCAATTGCTGGCGAACTTAACAAAGAACAAATAACGTCAGATAACATATTAAAATTAGCCTTTGGAGGTGGAATAGGTGCTTAATAATACATCAACAAACATGAACTTGGATCAAAACACACAGAAAACAAGCTGGAAACAAAAGCTTTATGTTCTCTTCGATAAGGGAAGTACGACTATCGGTTTAGCTTTGCTTATCATCATTATGTCTATTATTACAACTGACTTTTTGACAGTCGATAATTTGCTTAATGTCATGCGTCAATCCGCCGTATTATGTATTATGGCTGTAGCAATGACCTTCATTATTATTACGGGAGGAATTGATTTAAGTGCAGGGTCTCAGCTGGCTGTAAGTGGTGTAGTAGTGAGCGGACTCATTGTTTCTGGTGTACCGATTCCACTTGCCATTCTTATTACTATATTAGTAGGCGGGCTAATTGGACTCTTTATGGGAACTGTTATATCTAGGCAGAATATTCCACCGTTTATTGTTACTTTAGCGATGACAACCATTTTAAGCGGTATTGCTTTTGTATATACAGCAGGGACCCCGGTTGTTATTACTGATGCGGGATTCCGAGAAATTGGGCGCGGGTATCTTGGCCCCATTCCAACAGCGATTATTATCATGATTATTGTAGCCATTCTTGGACATGTTTTGTTATCACATACTCGTTTTGGCAGAAATGTTTATTCGATTGGTGACAATGAAGAGGCTGCCAGATTATGCGGTATTAATGTGAAATGGGTGAAGACGGGTGTTTATGTTTTGGGAGGAGCTGTTACCGCAATCGCTGGTATCGTTCTTGCTTCTCGTTTATCCTCAGGTTCACCAAATGCAGGTACAGGATCTGAATTAGATGCAATCGCTGCTGTTGTATTAGGCGGGACTAACCTGTTCGGGGGCGAAGGAAAAATAGCGGGAACCTTAATGGGTGTAGCGATTATTTCTATTCTGAACAATGGATTAAATTTATTAAATGTTTCTTCCTATAATCAATTAATGATTAAAGGTGTCGTAATCTTATTAGCAGTATGGCTTAATTCCATTAAAGCAAGAAAAAATGCGAGTGTGTAGGTGATATTAATGAGTGGTGGTATTTTTCCAGAAAAGAAACATGTATTAGAAAATTTATTTAATGTACGAAAACCAATTATAGGTATGGTTCATTTGAAACCGCTGCCTGGGGCTCCCCATTACAAAGGCGAAAGTATGGATGAAATCATCGAGTTTGCTCTTGAGGATGTTCGCCGTATGGAAGAGGGCGGAGTAGACGGATTACAAATAGAAAATGCATGGGATCTCCCTTTTCCGAAGCCCGAGGATTTCAGTTTTGAAACGGTTGCAGCCATGACTGCAGTAGGGGTTGAAATTCGTAAAGCATCTAAGCTGCCGCTTGGTGTAAACTGCTTAGCTAATGCAGTCGTCCCAGCTATTGCGATCGCCAAAGCATGTGATGCTAAATGGGTTAGATCGAATCAATGGGTTAATGCTTACGTGGCTAACGAAGGAATCGTTGAAGGGGCCTCAGCAAAAGCCATGAGATATAAGTCAAATCTCTTCGGTGATGATATAAAGGTTATGGCCGATGTTCATGTAAAGCATGGTAGTCATTCCATCGTTGCTGACCGCAGCTTGGCAGAACAAACACGGGATAACGAATTCTTTGATGCTGATATTTTAATTGCTACTGGAAACCGAACTGGGGATGAAACTTCACTAGATGAACTCATTGGTATTAAGGAGTCTGCTAGTTTATCAGTTATTATTGGAAGTGGAATGACGACTGACAATGCCAAGAAGATTCTATCTATTGCGGATGGCGCGATTGTAGGAAGTTTCCTTAAGGAAAACGGAAACTGGTGGGAAAGGGTAGACATCGAAAGAGTCAAACAGTTTATGGATCAAGTAAACTCACTCCGGTAGAATAGGGAGTCTTTAACATGGTAAAAGTTGCGGTACATGGATTTATTAATGTGGATTTAATCGGACTGATTGATGGATTTGCAGACATTGATCAAGAAATGGAAGGCAAGGAATTACAAATAGCCCCAGGTGGATCGGCAGCAAATGTTGCTGTCGGTCTTTCGCGTTTAGGGGAAGAAGTTTATTTCTTAGGGGCAGTCGGTGAAGAATCCTATACTTCTTTTCTATTAAATAGTCTCGAAAAGGTCAAACTTGACTATATTCAAAGAATACAAGGAAAGACCTCAGGTACTGTTATGGTGCTAGTAAACAATTCGGGATTAAGAACGATGTATACTTTTCCAGGGGCAAACTCTCATTATGATGCCGATCTGGTCCCAAAGGCATTTTATGGAAATATTAGTTTATTGCATATAAGCAGTCCTCTTATACATCTAGCACCCTCGCTATTTAGACGGAAAGAAACTTGTCCCGATCTACAAATTTCTTTTGATCCTAGTACTTTATTGACAAAGAAAGGGTTGTCGTTTTTGGAGCCATTGTTGTCAAAAACAGATATTTTATTCGTCAACCGCTCCGAATTAAATGATATGTTTCCGAATCGAGATCTGGATCAATCTATCCAGTCGCTCCACGCTTTAGGAGTGGGCAAAATATTTGTTAAATTAGGAAAAGAGGGTGCACTGTCTAGTTTTATCACTGAAGGAAGCAGCTATCATCAGCTTGTCCTGCCATCAATAAAGGTTAATCCAGTTGATTCAACTGGTGCAGGTGATGCCTTTGCTGTAGGTGCCCTATATGGAATCATTCGAAATTGGTCGCAAGAAGAGATCTTACGGGCGGGGATTCAACTGGGGGCTAGTGCCGTTTCTGAAGTTGGTGCAAGAAAAGGTCTGCCGCATTTTCTAGAGAGGGAAGTGTAGCTAATATGGATATCCAAAAGGTATTTAAATATGTTGACAAAGATGATGCTATCCAGTTTTTAAAGTCATTAATCCAGATCAATACGATTAATCCTCCAGGCGGGGAAAAGGCACTTGCGGATAAAATTAGTCAGCGGCTTGAAAATACTGGTTTAATGGTACAGGCAGATATAGTAGAAAAAGATAGGGAAAATTTAATTGTTTCATATAGCAATGCAGAAATTTCACCTGACGATTCAAAAAGGCTGATATTCAGTGGACATTTCGATATCGTCCCAGTCGGGAATGTAGAATGGACCTATCCGGTGTTTGAAGGAAGACAGGACGGTGAGCGGATATATGGCCGGGGCTCATCAGATATGAAAAGTGGTGTAGCCGCCATGATCATCGCAATGGAATGTATCGAAAAAGCAGGAATTAAATTGAATGGTATCCTTCAATTTGTAGGTACTGTCGGGGAAGAAGTAGATTGTCTAGGTTCTAAAACTGTTGTCAAAAAAGGTCAAATTGATCAAGCTTCGGCGATTGTTATTAGCGAACCTACTTCAAATCAACCCGTTATTGCACACAAAGGTGTATTGTGGTTGAAAATCTCTATGTTTGGAAAAACAGCCCACGGTTCAATGCCTTTGGAAGGAATTAATGCAATATTGGCAATGAACCAATTTATGAACGAATTGAATAATTACATTCTCCAATATGATGAACATGAAATATTAGGAGGCTCCACGTTGAATATTGGAATGATCAATGGGGGCGTTGGGACGAATGTCGTTCCAGACGAATGTTCCATCACCATTGATATTCGAACTGTGCCAGGACAATCGCATACAGAAATTACGGAGAATATCAAACAGCTGGCACAAAAGGTATCTGAAAAAATGAATGTGTCGTTTGGAATAGAGGTACTGAATGATATGGGCTGTGTCTATACTCCTGCAGACGATCCTTTTATTGAATTAGGGATTAAAACAGCTCAAAGCTTGAATAGTAAGGAAGATCTAAAGCCGGGCGGGGTTAACTATTATACTGATGGATCTATTTACAAGGCACACCTGCCCGAAGTTCCTATATTAATTTATGGACCGGGAGAACCTAAACAAGCCCACCAGCCTGATGAATGGGTTGAAATTCAAAAATATCTCGACTCCATTCAATATTACATTGCCCTAGCCATTGATTATCTAGGGGTCCAAGAGGGTGCAAATAGTGCCTTGGACTCTGACGGAGACTAAGAAGGAGAGGATAAGCTTTGGAACTAAAAGTTGTTGTGATCACAGGTGCCGGCAGCGGACTAGGTGCTTCTCTGGCTATAAAATATTCTAATATGGGCTGCCATGTATGTTTAATAGGAAGAAGAACTTCCAAACTTGAAGAAACCGCTAAACAATTAACTAACAGCTACTCTATTTACGAGCTGGACGTGACGTCCAAAAGTGCGGTAGAAAAGGTAATGCGGTCCATTAAGGAAGAAGTGGGCCCCGTTGATTTATTAATCAATAATGCTGGCCTCGGTGTATTTGATTTGGCAGAAAATATATCAGAAGAACATGTGCATGGCATGATTGATATAAATTTAAAGGGAACGATTTTCTGCACACAAGCAGTCCTGCCAAGTATGAAAGAACGTAACCAAGGCATCATTGTAAATGTCGTGTCAACGGCTGGAATTGAAGGAAAAGTCACCGAGTCCGTCTATTGTGCGAGTAAATTCGGTGTACGGGGATTCACAGAAAGCCTTAACCTTGAACTAAATGACACTGGCATTCGGGTGTTCGGTGCCTATATGGGCGGAATGAAATCACCATTCTGGGACGGCATTTTCACAGAAGAGAAAATAAAGGACTTCATGGATCCAGACGATATAGCGGATATCATCATTGATAACGCTAAACTTCGAAAAAATCTGATTGTAACGGAAGTTGTTATTAAAAATAAAATTTAGTAGGGCGGAGTGGGTATGAAGTGGGTTTTATTATTCTTATACTAAGGTAAGTGGCTGACCCTTTAGTATTTTAAACCCACGTATCTACTCTACATAAAACACTAGGACGGTTCCCTATTTCTTTGAGGAAATGCAGGAAGGTTCCGGTGTTTTGTTTCCTAGATTTAGTAAATTGGTCTTCTGCCTAGTCACCTATGCTTGCTGCGATAATTATCAAACTCCAAACGACCGTCCTCAAAGGGAACTACAAATTTAGCCCAACGGTTCAGATACACCCTTAAGAAACTTCTCAAATGTATTCAAATTTTCTTTTGGAAATCTAGAAAGGGTTTTGACTATCCAAAAGTTCCTTTTTATAGTTATTCCGGAAATAGCCAATTGTTTTAATGACCCCAACTTAAGTTCTTTCATAACTGAAAGCTTTGGAAGAATACCAACACCTAGTTCTGCTTCGATTGCACTTTTAATTGCCTGAGTACTTCCAAGTTCCATACGGTAATTTATTTTTTCTAAAACGTTATTCACACTGAATACGTTTTCTATAATAGTGCGTATTCCTGCGTTTTTCTCTCTCCAAATCATTTTTTCTTCAGACAATTCCTCAATGTCGATTTCACTTTTGTCTGCCCAACGATGATTTGCAGGGATAACAAGTATAAGCTCATCTTCTGCAAACTTTTCTACATGGAAGTCTTGATTTGTAACGACGCCCTCAACTAACGCGATATCAATATCGTTATTTTCTAATTTTGATAAGATACTCGGTGTGTTGCCAATTGATAAATTAAATCGTAAGTTTCTATTTATCTTTTGAAAATCACCTAGTAACTCTGGTAGTAAATATTCCCCTATCGTTAAACTAGCTCCTATGTTAAAGGTTAAATCTTTTTTATAAATAATATGTTGAATAGCCTCGTGAGATCTATTGAAGCCTTCAATAATTTCTTTAGCATATGGAATTAATGCTGCACCTGCATCTGTTAAGCACAACTTACCGCTAGATCGGTCAAATAGAGAAGCACCATAATAATTTTCCAGTTGTCTTATTTGCTTTGTAACTGCAGGCTGCGAAACAAAGCTGACGCGTGCAGCTTTACTAACACTTCCCTCTTCAACTACTCGGCAGAACATCTTTAAATTTTCAATATTCATATAATCCTACCTTTCATCATTTTTATGAGTACTCCTTTTAGGATTACTCTCCTAGTTACTTCAAGTTATAGCATATAACAATTATCTATTAGTTGAATATTTAAAATAATAATATAATTAACTATATAGTAAGTTTGTAACTCATGACAAGTCTTATCAAATAAGAGGTTGGAGGGGAGCTAGAAAACCGGTTCACATTTAAAAAACAAAATTACTTGAAAAGGGGAATTGTTAATATGAATATTAAAGACTTACCTAGAATCAAAT
This sequence comes from Bacillus sp. JJ1773, assembly GCF_036962035.1. Lineage (NCBI taxonomy): Bacteria > Bacillati > Bacillota > Bacilli > Caryophanales > Bacillaceae > Bacillus > Bacillus sp. JJ1773. The sequence continues at coordinate 103,127 of NZ_JBALNX010000028.1, read as the reverse complement.
ATACTGAAAATCCTACACCGATAGAATATTTGGGGAATTTTTCAAAAGCCCTTGAGGGACCCAATATTTTCATAAAAAGAGATGATTTGCTTGGTTTAACTTTAGGTGGTAATAAAACAAGAAAGTTAGAGTTTTTAATGGCAGATGCAAAGGAGAAAGGTGCGGACACTATCATAACATGTGGAGCTGTACAATCTAATCATTGCAGACTTACATTATCTGCAGCGGTTAAAGAAGGATTAAAATGTGTTTTGGTGCTCGAAGAACGTGTGCCTTCAAGTTACAATCCGCAGGCTAGCGGTAATAATTTCCTCTTTAATCTATTAGGAGTTGAAAATGTAATCGTTGTTCCTGGTGGTTCAGATATGTTAAATGAAATGAAAATTGTCGCAGATGAATTGGCTGAAAAAGGAAGAAAACCTTATGTTATCCCAGGTGGCGGTTCTAATGAAATTGGCGTTGTGGGATATGTTGCATGTGCGCAAGAAATCATAGAACAAACTGCGAACAGTGGATTAAATATTGATTATATTGTTGTTGCTAGCGGTAGTGGTGGTACTCATGCTGGATTACTAACCGGTTTATTCGGAGAAGGCTGCCAAATACCTATAATTGGCATTAATGTAGGAAGGGCAGAGGCTGCACAGAAGCAGCTTATTCAGAACTTGGTATCAAAAACAGCTAAATTCATTGGATTAGAGGAAGAAATACCGAATGAATTAGTGGTTTGTAAAGATAATTATGTTGGACCCGGCTACTCCTTAGAGACCAACGAAATGATCGAAAGTGTACAATTGCTTGCCAGAACAGAAGGAATATTATTAGATCCTGTATATACGGGTAAGGTTATGGCGGGCCTCATTGATCATGTAAGAAAGGGTTATTTTAAGAAGAATGATAATGTGCTATTTATCCATACGGGAGGATCTCCTGGTTTGTTTGCATATGAAAGTACTGTTTTACAGAATATTAATAAAAAAATATTATCCTAGCAATTTAGCAAAAGGTCGTAACAGTAGTATGTAAATTCAACAACCTTTTACGACCTTTTACAACATTCTTGGTGTGATCCAATCAAATCTATCTGTTAAATGAGGGGGTAAAATATTGATTAAGGATAAACGATTGGAAATGTATGGAGGTTTTTGGGGCGGGGTTGCACCACTTTTCTTTTTAATTGCGATTTTAATTTGGTTGTCGGTAGGAGAAAGAGGGGGAACAGCTCCTTTCTGGGCAGCTGGATGGCTAGCAATTGCTTTGTCTTTATTTTTAGCTAAAGATAAAGAGCACTATTGCAAAGCAATTATGAGGGGAATAGGTAATGAGAATGGAGTAGTAATCGTAACGGCTTGGCTGTTTGCAGGAGTATTTGGTCAGTTGATGGTTGCTGGTGGGCTCGTGGAAGGATTATTATGGTTCGGACTAGAGACAGGTGCACAAGGTGCAATGTTTACATTATTAGCATTCATCGCTGCTTCCTTATTTGCATCAGGTACTGGTACAGGAACAGGAACAGTTATTTCACTAATTCCCGTGCTATACCCAGCTGGAATTTACTTAGGTTCTGACCCAGCCATGTTAGCAGTTGCCATTCTATCTGGTGCTGCTCTTGGAGATAATCTTGCTCCAGTGTCAGATACAACGATTGTTTCAGCATATACGCAAGGTGCACAAATGAGAAATGTAGTTAAAAGTAGATTTCCGCTAGTTATAATAGCCGGAATAATAGCAGCAGTCATCTTTATAATATTTGGTGGTGCGGGAGGTAGTGCTACCCAGCCAACTATTGAAGTTGAAACAAATATTCTTGGACTAACAATGTTATTAAGTATGGTTATTGTCATCATTGCCGCATTTGCAAAACGCCATATCATCGAAGCCCTTATTTACGGAAATATAAGTGCGATGGCCATTGGATTATTGAATGGAAACTTGAAATTAGCTGCTATTTTCAGTCTTCCTGCAAAGCGTGGTGAAAGTACAGGGCTTATCCAAGATGGAATAAGCGGGGTAACAGGTGCAATCATTTTCGCTTTATTAGTTTTAGCGATTACGCAGATTGTTATTGAAAGCGGTGTCATGGATTCGGTATTAAAATGGGCTCTTAATAACATCGTTAAAAGTGTAAGGCAAGCTGAGTTTTCTATTCTATTTGTAACATTCCTTGTTTCTATACCGATTGCAGCCAATGCTCCGGCAATACTGTTAGTTGGACCAAGCTTTGTCAAATCTATCGGGGAGAAATTCAAGTTATCAGCAGAAAGAACTGCTAATCTAATGGATTGCGCAGTGTGTTCAATTTTTTACATGATACCATGGCACATTATTGTAATCGTTTGGTATGGTGTGCTAACTACTGCATCACAAGAATGGAACTTGCCTTTACCTTCAATTGGATCCGCATTTTTGCACCCATATGGATGGGCGATAATAGCTGTACTGATTTTCTCCGTAATCACTGGTTGGAATCGAAAATTTGCAAACTCAGAAGAGGAGAAAAGTGATCCATCCATTAAAATGACAATTTAATATATCTTCCAAATGAAACTATAGAATTTAATAGTTTTGGTATTTTACGGGGGAAATTACCAAGTACGGTTTATGCGGAGCGAAAAAGACTTCATACAGGTAATTTGCCCCGATTTTTGTTTATGTACTTAACAAGTGAAAGGTTTATGGAGGGAGGAAAAATGAGTATAGACTTAGTGTTAATCCTCTTTTTGATTGGCTTCTTTGGTTCATTTTTATCAGGAATGCTTGGTATTGGCGGTTCCATTATTAAATACCCTATGTTGTTATACATCCCGCCTTTGTTAGGTTTAACAGCCTTTACGTCCCATGAAGTTTCGGGTCTTAGTGCGGTGCAAGTTTTTTTTTCAACTATCGGTGGGGTTTGGGTGTTTCGGAAAGGAAACTATTTGAATAAGGGACTTATCTTTTATATGGGAATAAGTATTGTTATAGGTAGTTTTATCGGAGGATATGGATCAAAGTATCTTGAAGATAATTTTATTAACATTACATATGGTGTGTTAGCAACAGTAGCAGCAGTAATGATGTTTTTCCCAAGAAAGGGAACGGAAGATATCCCGTTAGACCATGTAACCTTTAATAAATTTATTGCTTCAGGAGTATCCTTTGTAATTGGTGTTGCAGCTGGCATTGTTGGTGCAGCTGGTGCATTTATTCTTGTCCCTGTCATGTTAGTTGTTCTTAAGATTCCAATGAGAATGACAATTGCAACCTCATTAGCTGTCACCTTTATTTCTTCTTTTGGTTCAGTAATTGGTAAATTAACAACGGGGCAGGTTTTGTTTTTGCCAGCCATTATTATGGTCATCGCTAGTCTTCTGGGTGGACCGTTTGGAGCAAAGTGCAGCAAAATGGTGAAAGTCAAATCATTACAAGCTATTTTATCGATATTAATTTTGGCAACTGCAGTAAAGATTTGGTTTGATATTTTTTCGTGATTGTTAATAGAGGTAGGGTTTGAAATCCGGGTGCCAGACCACTGCTAGGTAAATAACTTTAACGTTGTTGACACCTTTCCATAATCGTGGGTTTGTTCACCTTATAAATTGAAGCATATTTGTTTATAGAATGCTTTCCTTCTAAAACGCCTTTTAGGTCCAAAGAAACTTAAAAGGGGTATCCAAAGCCAGAAGTCAACTTTTGGATGCCCCTTCATAGTATTATAGTAATCCTTCATTGACCATCGTTAAAATATCACTTTCCGCTTGTAAAATATCTTTTTCAGCTCTATTGGCGATTTGTTCAGCAGCTTGTTGCGCCTCAGTAATAGCAGCTGTTTCATCAATGGTGAGGATTTTTCTATTTTCCATAATCACTTGGCCATCAATAATAGTAGTTTCTACTTCGTGTCCTCGTGCAGAATAGACTAGGTTTGGAACGATATTCCTAATTGGCTTTGTGTAGACTGGGAAGAAGGATGGGTCTTGTAAATTAATTATGACCAGGTCCGCTTTTTTTCCTTTTCGGATCGATCCGACTTCATGATCAATTCCCATTACTTTTGCTGCTTCGATGGTTGCCATTCTTAAGGCCATGGTGGCATTAAATACTCTTGGATCAGCTAATTTTACTTTGTTTAAGATTGCTGCAAATTTCATTTCATTTATCATGTTGTTGCAGTTATTGCCTGGAGCTTGGTCGGAACCTAAGCAAGCTACACCGCCTGACTGTAGGAAGTGGTAAACAGGAGGGACTAGACCATCAATAATCCCGATACTGCCGGAGCAATAAACCATGCCGGCACCGCTTTTAGCAACTTTTTCAGTTTCTTCATTTGTGGCTTCGGTTAAATGTACAGCAATTAATCTATCATTTAAAAACCCATGTTCTTCAAGGAAATCAATCGATCTTTTGCCGTAACGTTTAATCATCTGATCAATTTCTCTATCACCTTGAGCAACATGCATGTGAAGTTTAGTATCGAATTTATCTCCATACTCTTTGATCTCATTAAGTAGCTCCAAACTCATCATATCAGGACCATGCGGACCTAAAATGGCTGTAATTCTTCCATTTTCAGTCCCATGATGTTTTTCAAATAATTCAAGGTTTCTTTTCAGCTTTGTATTTCCGATAGATGGATTGAAAGGATATAGTTCCCCAACAGGTAAATCACCCACGTTATCCGGAATTTCATTTACGAGTTCAGCAAGGCGGGCCCTTGCACCAATCTTTTTGTAATTCTCAACAATTAGGTCCATTCTTCCATCGTAATCACAAAAGGTTGTTGTTCCAGATTTAATTCCTTCAATAATATTGACCATTGATCCTTTAACGCTTTCTTCTGGTTGCAAATGCTTTTGAAACGGCCAAAGTCCCTTTTGCATCCAGTTTGACATATCCTGAGCGACTCCTCGGAAAATAGCAATTCCTGTATGGATATGGGCATCAATAAAACCAGGTGTTACTAATTTGTTTGTTGCATCTATAATTCTATCAGCTTTATAGTTTCTTTTTATTTCATCGGTACTCCCAACCTCTTCAATAAGGTTTCCTTTAATGGCAATGGAACCATTTTCTATAAACCCTACACCTTTTCCTTCCATTGTAAGTATATGTGCATTTTGTATAATCAGATCAACTTTCAATCCACTTCTCTCCTTTTTACATACTGATATTTAATGAATTTCGCGAATGCTTAGCTTTCTTATTTAGGAGATAGAGAGCTATAAATGTTGTAAATGCTGTAGTAATGATTCCTAACCAGCCGACTGTTGCACCGGCTACAATAAAACCTATTAATGTACAGACCGCGATTAATACCGCATAAGGAAGCTGAGTTCTTACGTGTTCAATGTGATCACATGCTGCACCAGTTGAGGCTAGGATGGTTGTATCTGAAATAGGTGAACAATGATCGCCGAACAAACCTCCGCTAATAACAGCCCCAATGATAAGTGGGATATGGATGTCCATCGTGACCGCCATCGGAATGGCAATCGGCATCATAATCGCAAATACGCCCCAGGAGCTCCCTGTTGCAAAGGCAATTAAAGAGCCAAGTAAAAAGATTAAAGCAGGGACAATAAATGAAGGCAAGTAGTCACCGACAATGGAAGACATATAGGCACCTAACTCCATTTGACCTGCAATTTTTCCAATGGACCATGCCAACACAAGAATCATTGGAACAATCATTAAATTAATGATTCCTTGCGTGAACTCATCAAAAGCAGACTTAACCGTATGAAGCTTGGATGCCACGGATATCACACCTGCACCAATAGAACCTGTTAAAAATCCACATGAAATGGCTAAAACAATATTTGCATTAATAAATGCACCTCTAAACCCATTTTCAACTATATTTCCTGTCCAAAAAATAACGGTAAAAATCGTAATGAATAGGAGCAGCATTGGAATTAAGAATTGATGGAATTTAAATGTATATCCTTCTGGAAACTCGTCCGCCTTTTCAGTAGCTACCAATGGCTTGTCATTTTCTCCTATCACTTTACCAGTCTCAATCGCTCTTTTTTCTGCATGATACATAGGGCCGATATCCAGTCCAGTATTGATTACATATAAAACACCAATCATCGCAAATAGTCCATATAGGTTATAAGGAATCATTTGAATAAATAATGTCCAAGGGTTGTCCGTTAGACTTAGTGCCGTAATTTGAGTTGCAATAAGTCCGGTAATGAAAGGACCATAACTGCTGATAGGTGACATAGATGCAAGGGAGCACCCCATTGAGTCCAAAATGTAGGCTAGCTTAACTCGGGAAACGTTTAGCTTATCTGTTAATGGTCTCATAATCGTTCCTAGGATAAGAACTGGCTCTGTATAAGAGAATAGAAATGCACTGCCCCATGTAACATTTTGTGCCTTTCTTCGTGTGTTTACTTTTTTCGTGGCCACTTGAGCAAATGCTTGGGCAGCCCCAGTTACTCTTAAAATATGAATAAATCCTCCCGCCAAGCTGACTAAGATTAGTAGCCCTGCATTCCATGGATCGGCAATGGAGGGAATCATATAATCAGAAATACTTTTTGCAAATCCTGACAAAAGATTCCAAGAATTAATGATGGTGGCTCCTACCCATACTCCAATAAATAGAGATAAAATGGTCTGTCTTGTTAGTAAAGCAATTACAATGGCAACTAATGGCGGCAATAGTGATAAAGCTCCAAATTCCATACATTTTCCCCCTGTATAAATTTTTTTTAGATAAATACTCCTCATAGTGCTGAATATTTTAAAAATTTAGCCTATGCAAAAAATATAACACAATAAATACAAAATTCAATAAAAATATTAACTATATTTATATTTTGTTAAATCATATTGTGGTTTTGCGTGTGTCATTATGGAATTAAGTACAAAAAAACAGAGAAGGCTGCCGAAAAATGTTTCAGCAGCCTTCTCTGTTTTTCAATTAATGGGCTCCCAAGGAGTGCCTGTCCAAATAGCAACCGCAGGAAGATTTCCTGGATTTCGAAAAGCGTGGGGATGCGTACTGTCGAAATAAATACTATCTCCTTGTTTCAGCAGATATGTTTTATCGCCAATAAGGACCTCTAATTCTCCCTGTATGACAACTCCGCCTTCTTCTCCATTATGAGGGTAAAATTGGAGTTCCTCTCCCTGATCGGGGCTAACCGTAATTTCAAAAAACTCAATTTTCCGTCCAGTAAGAGGAGCTAATACTCTGTATTGAACATTTTTATGTCTCATCTTGAGTATCTCTTGCTCGTCCCGTCTAGATACGATAACGGATTGTTTTTCAATACCTTCAAAAAAGTAGGATAGAGATACATCAAATAAAATACTCAATTTCCACAATGTATCAAGAGAAGGCTTTGCTTTTCCTCTTTCTAATTGAGAAACCATACTTTGACTTAATCCAATTTTTTCCGCGACTTCGTCTACAGTTAATAGGGACTTCTTCCTTATAGAGCGAATTTTTTCTCCTATTATTTCGACCGGAAGTTCAGGTCGAATTAAACTGCTGTCCATTATTTATTCCGCCCTTCCGGCAACTTTTATGTAGGTTTATCTTTCGTACAAAGGTTTATTATGGCGATTAACCTCTTAAGGAAAATCAATCTTTAGTATTTTAAATATTCTCAATTAGTATACCATACAGTTTCGAAAAAGGGACAATGGTGACACTTTTAAAATATTTACCGCAAAAATAGTATTATTTTTATATTTTAGTATTTTTATCATCTCCTCTAAAAGTTTGTTATTATTAATCTACTAAATTTAAATATTCTGACTAAATTAGAAGTTGAATGGTTGAAAGGAGAATAACCATGTACAAATTATTGATTGCCGATCGGGATAATAATGAACGAACTGGTCTTAATTGGCTAGTTTCCTCTTTTTCAACTCCCTTTCAACAGGTATTTCACGCAGCATCTGTTGAGGAACTAATTGAAATAACAGAAAATAAGCTTCCTGATATTGTTATTGTTGAATTAGATATGATCCCTAACAAGCTTTGGGACACATATAAAAAGATTTCCGAAAAATATGGGCATGAGATTATTGTGATGACCATGGAAGCAACATTTGATCGTGCTGCTCAAGCAATTGAATTAGGGGCCAGGGATTTTTGGCTAAAGCCGAACTCCCCAACGCAAATAAAAAGAACCTTGCAGAAGTGTATTCATAACTTAAAAAAGAATAACGTCAATAAACCGCAAGAAAATTCTAGCCAACCGCATGTACTCTCCTATCATTCTTTATTTCTGGAGAATGAAGTGGAGGGAAGAGATTTTCACTTAATGATGCTGCAAACAGAAAGCCGGAATGAAATCAATAATTTACTATCATTTGTGGAGACCTATGAATTTCAATATCAACCAATCCTATTTCCGGTGAGTGATTGCTTAATTTGTGTCTTTACTATTGAAGGGGATTTACTTAAACAGGAGGCACATCGAATCCTTAGAACATGGGAAGAAATAAGGCATGATCCAATCGCGATTGTTATTAATGATGATACATCAAATGATCTGTCCTTAAATGAAAAATATCTTCAGACTAGACAGGCTATGGAGCTGACCTTTTTTAAAGGCTATCGACAGATTCTGCATTTTAAGTCAGTCAGCAAGTGGGTGCCAATTGATGTATTTTTAACACCGGCAGAAATTAGAACATGGATTGAAATGTTAAATAGTTCATCTAAAGATGGAATTAGAGATTGGATGTATAAAGAATTTTTAAATCTATCTGAGCCTTTTCCCGAGCCTGGATTACTTCGCTCCAGAATGACAAGTATACTAGCCCAAATTCATCGTTTTATGAAAACATACAATCTAGGAAATGAACGAATGATGAAACTTTATCATCAATTGTTTACTTCCATTTTATATGGTCCTGTTTTAAATAGAATTGTTCAGGAAATGCTTTTGTTTATTAATGAAGTTATTGATGAAGGTAAAAAACAAACAGATTTAAGTCGTATTGATGTCATTGAGCAGGGGATTATGTATTTGGAAAACCACTATGGCAATTCAGAATTATCGTTAGATAAGGTTGCTGAATATGTGAATAGAAGCCCTGCTTATTTAAGCAATTTATTTAGTAGAAAACATGGTACCTCTTTTAGACAAATATTGACCAATATTCGTATAAATAAGGCACAGCGTTATTTAATTGAAACGAATTTGTCCATTCAAGAAATTGCCGAGCGAACCGGCTTTACCACCTCAAGTTACTTCGGGAAAATATTTAAAGAAGTAACTGGAACTACTCCAAGGGAATTTAGAACCTCAAGAGACCGCACTAAAGTTAACTTAAATTCTAAAGAAAATAATAAAAGCTAAAAAAATTAATATTATTTACGAGAAGTAGAGAAAATCTATACTTTCAATTCTTAAAAATGTATCTAATTTCTAAAATATTCTGTCTATTTTATCGATTTCACCTTTCATATAATTTATTTAATCTAATACGGATGAATTAGATAAAACCATAAAGAGGGTGAAATGGTGAAATTGCAGCAAAAAAATAAACGAATTGTAAAAAACTATAAAGGGACTGAATTGAATACAAAAGGATGGGAACAAGAAGCAGTCCTTCGAATGTTAATGAATAATTTAGATCAAGAAGTGGCGGAATATCCAGAAGATCTTGTTGTTTACGGCGGGATTGGAAAAGCAGCGAGGAACTGGGATTGTTATGATGCGATTGTTGAGACATTAAAGAAATTAGAATCTGATGAAACCCTGCTTGTCCAATCGGGAAAACCGGTAGCGGTCTTTAAAACACATAAGAATTCTCCAAGAGTACTAATTGCCAATTCTAATTTAGTTCCGGCTTGGGCAAATTGGGAGAATTTCCATGAGTTTGATCGAAAAGGGCTGATGATGTTTGGACAAATGACTGCTGGTAGCTGGATTTATATTGGAAGCCAAGGGATTGTACAGGGAACGTATGAAACCTTTGCAGAATGTTCGAAGCAGCATTTTAATGGCAGTTTAAGGGGTACTATTTCTGTAACAGCTGGTCTAGGGGGAATGGGTGGTGCCCAGCCTTTAGCTGTCACGATGAATGATGGAGTCGCCATAGCTGTAGAAGTTGACCGAACACGGATTGAAAAGCGGATTCAGACTCGATACTTAGATCGGATGGTTGAATCACTAGATGAAGCCATTGAATTGGCAATGAATGCGAAACGGGATGGAAAGGCACTTTCTATTGGTTTACTTGGCAACGCTGCAGAAATTTTACCAGAAATGGTGAAAAGAAATTTCATACCTGATATTGTTACAGATCAAACATCCGCGCATGATCCATTAAATGGCTACTTACCAATCGGGATGACATTAGATGAAGGAAAAGAATGGCGAACGGAAAATCCAGATGAATATGTTAAGCGTTCAAAAGCAAGCATGGCTGTTCATGTTGCAGCAATGCTTACTATGCAGGAGCGAGGTGCTATTGCATTTGACTACGGCAATAATATTCGTCAGATTGCAAAAGAGGAAGGTGTCGAAAAAGCATTTGATATTCCTGGGTTTGTCTCGGCTTATATTCGGCCAAAATTCTGTGAAGGCAAGGGTCCATTCCGCTGGGTTGCTTTATCAGGAGACCCGGAAGATATTTATAAAACGGATGAAGTCATCTTAAGAGAATTTGCCGATAACAAACATATATGCAAGTGGATTAAAATGGCACAGGAAAAAATTCAATTTCAAGGACTCCCTGCACGAATATGCTGGTTAGGATACGGGGAAAGAGCGAAATTTGGAAAAATAATTAACGATATGGTTGCAAGAGGGGAACTAAAAGCTCCAATTGCTATAGGGCGAGATCATTTTGATTCGGGATCAGTTGCTTCCCCAAACCGTGAGACCGAGGGGATGAAGGATGGCAGTGATGCAATAGCGGACTGGCCAATCCTAAATGCTTTGCTTAATACAGCAGGTGGGGCCAGCTGGGTTTCATTCCATCACGGCGGAGGGGTTGGAATTGGTTACTCTCTCCATTCAGGGGTTGTGATTGTTGCCGATGGCAGTAAGGAAGCGGAACAACGTCTAGTAACCGTTTTAACGAATGATCCGGGAACGGGTGTTGTCCGGCATGCAGACGCAGGTTATGAGATTGCGATTCGAACAGCTAAAGAAAAAGGAATTCATATTCCAATGCTTCAATAGATAGTTTACTAAAAAAATAGGCAGGTGAATGAAATGAATAGACCCCTTGAAAACATTAGAGTACTAGATTTTACGAGAGTATTAGCTGGCCCATATTGTACAATGCTTTTGGCCGATATGGGGGCAGAAGTCATTAAGATAGAAAGGCCCGAAAGCGGTGATGATACTAGACATTTCGGTCCATATAAGAATGACGAGAGCGGCTATTTTATTTACCTTAATCGGGGAAAAAAGAGCATAGCCATAGATTTAAAAACGGAAAAGGGGATTGAAATCATAAAATCCCTTGTAGAAAAATCCGATGTGTTAGTTGAAAATTTTCGTCCAGGCGTAATGAAAAAATTAGGTTTAGACTATGAAACTTTGAAAAAGATAAATCCAAGCCTAATTTACACCTCCATTTCTGGCTTTGGACAATATGGCCCCTATAGCCAGCGCGCTGCTTATGACATCATTGCACAAGCAATGGGAGGGATGATGAGCATTACAGGGTATGATGACACCCCTCCAACTCGAACGGGATCCTCATTAGGTGACATGAGTGCTGCCTTATATGCTGCTTATGGAACAATGGTTGCACTATTTCATAGACAGCAATCGGGAGAAGGTCAGTTGATTGATGTTGCTATGGTAGACAGTATTTTTTCTTTGCTAGAAAGCAATATTATGCGATATACGATTAATGAAGAACTTCCCACGCGTATTGGTAGCCGCCATCCAATCAGCTCTCCTTTTGATGTTTATGCGTGTAAGGACGGCTATATTGTTATTGCCATTGCCAATGATTCACTTTTTCTACGGCTGTGTCATTTGATGGGGGAACCCGAATTAAGCGAAAATCAAAAATTTAAAACAGATCCTCTTAGAAAAATTAATGAAAATGAGTTAAAAGATAGGATCGAAGAATGGTCAAAGCAATACTCTGTATCTACTGTTGTTTCAAAGGCTAACGAGGCTGGTATCCCTTGCTCCCCGATTTTAAATATAGATGAAATTTGTGAAGATGATCACATATCGGTAAGGGAAATGCTTGTAGAAATTGAACACCCCATTGCCGGTAAAGTAAAAATACCAGGTCATCCTGTAAAATTTTCTAGTACACCAGCGGTAATTAAAAATCCTTCTCCTAGTCTTGGAGAGAATACGGATGAAGTGCTGCAAACTATTTTGGGCTACAAGGATATAGAAGTCTAAACGACATAGAGGGGCAATCCCGTGTTGATTGTTCTCTTTTTAAAATACTGCTAAGGAGGCTTAGTAACATGACGAACGCTAAAGATACGATCCTAACACCGCTAGAGGCCGATTCACAGGTCCATAAAAGAAATGCGGCAGCTGCCCGATCTATTTTTGCACCAAAATTATTTGAAGGTAAAACAGCCATTATTTCTGGTGGAGCGACAGGGATTGGTTTTGCCATTGCTAGAGAATTAGGGCAACTGGGCGCCCACGTAATCCTAGCTTCGCGAACGATAGAACGTCTTCAAAATGCTGTCGATGATTTGCGAAAAGAAGGAATCAAGGCCGACAGTCATCCTGTAAATATCCGTAATGAGCAGGAAGTTAAAGACTTGTTTGATACGGTAACAGAACAATGGGGAACGGTAGACTTTCTTATTAACAATGCTGGTGGTCAATTTGCTGCACCCGCCCTCAACCTTTCTTTGAACGGATTTAAATCGGTTGTTGACCTGAATTTGCATGGGACATGGTTAATGAGCTCCGCCTTTGCCCACCACCTGACTGATAATAATAAAAATGGGCGAATTATTAATATTGTACTTTGTCTTGCTTCAGGTATACCTGGAATGGTTCATGCATCAGCTGCCCGAGCGGGAGTAGTAAATATGACGAAAACCTTGGCTTCTGAATGGGGGCCTTATGGAATTACTGTCAATGCCGTGGCCCCTGGGATCATTGACACGTCAGGCCTAGAAAATTACGAATCTCAAAACATGGATAACCTAGTTAACCGTCTGCCAATTAAACGGATGGGGACTCCTCACGAATTGGCAACGGCAGTTACCTATTTACTGTCACCAGGCGGCGACTTTATTACGGGTATTACGCTAGAAGTTGACGGAGGGGAACATTTAACCGGGGCGCTGCAACGATTCAGTGCTAAATAAATTTTCAAGCTCCTTGCTTTAAAGGGGCTAAATTTATCCCTTTGGGGCCGCTCGAATTAGATAAAATAAACTTCATGCGAAAAAAAATATTAAAATCTAAAAAAATTGCCATAAATCATGCGATATCTGTATAAAAAGAAAGGATTCCCCTTTGAATATTCATATTATTCAAAATTATATTTGCTATTTTTGAAAATTCTAACCAAATATACTTTTAGTAGAAGGGAGGGGTAACTTAAAAGCAGCGCAAAGTATGGATACAAGAGGCCATTACGAAAAGAAAGTGGGGAATGGGATGAATAATCAAAATTCATCGTTAAATGTAGAAGCTTCTATCAGTAATCTTCCTCAATCAAATAGTAAGCAAAACATATTCAAATTTCTCGTATTCAGTATGATAGGTGTTTTTATGTTTTTTATCCCTGTCACTGTTAATGGGAAGTCATCAATTGCTCTTAGTCACGTTTCTAAGTGGGTTGAGGTCAGTTTAGGTGCAAGTCTTCCTTATTATGTTTTAGTTTTAGTCATTTTAGGAGCTGTGCATCCTTTTTATTCGAAAACTTGGAATAAAAATACCACCACCACGATATTCTCGATTTTTAAAGTTCTGGGATTAATTACAACTGTAATGGTCATTTTTAATATTGGACCGAATTGGATACTTGCTGAAGGAATAGGTCCATTTTTATTCAATGTCCTTGTAAAGCCGTTAAGTGTTGTGCTTCCAATCGGATCAGTCTTCCTGGCATTATTAGCGGGCTATGGATTACTAGAGTTCTTTGGTGTATTGCTTGAAAGGGTTATGCGGCCGATTTGGAAAACACCAGGGCGTTCGGCTATTGACGCTGTAGCCTCCTTTGTCGGTAGTCCTTCAATGGGTATAATTATTACCGACCGGGTTTTTAGTCAAGGAAAATACACTATAAAAGAAGCTGCAATTATAGTAACAGGCTTTTCGGCCGTCTCTGTACCAATTATGGTTGTGGGTTTAGATATTCTTGGACTCATGCATATGTGGAATTTGTTCTTTTGGTTAACATTGATCATAACCTTCCTTGTCACAGCTATTACGGCAAGGATTTGGCCATTAAGTAAGATGAAAAATGAATACATTACTGAAACCGTACCAACTGAGAGGAACGTCATAGCCAAGGGCCAATATATAAAGACCGCCTGGGACACAGCAATGGAGGCTGTTGAAAAAACTCCTGGGTTTTTTAAAAATTGCTGGGATAACCTTTTAGCCGGGTTACTTATTACAATGGCGGTCCTTCCTTCCATCATGTCAATTGGACTTCTAGGCTTAGTTCTTGTCGAGTATACCCCCGTTTTTGATATTTTAGGATTTTTGCTATATCCATTCACCATGCTTCTACCAGAACCTCTACTCGCTGCCAAAGCGGCATTTGTTGGATTTGCTAGTACACCAATGCTTTCACTTGCAATAGTAGCTCAGGCTTCAATGGTTACAAAGTTTGTCATCAGTATATTGTTTGTATCGGGAATATTATTCTTTTCAGAAGTCATTCCCGTTATATGGTCAACGTCCATTCCGATTCGAACAAGAGATTTGGTAATTATTTGGTTCCAGAGGGCGGTATTAACCCTAATCATTGCTACCCCGATTGCCTACCTGTTGTTTTAGAACATGGTCACAGTGGGGGGACTGTATGGAAGCAAGTGGGTTAATGGGGTAAGGGTGTATCCCAGTCAACTTGTTAATAGTATTCCTGCTTTGGAATTGGATAGTGTTAAACAAAAGGAGATAGAAAAATTGCCTCTATTATAACTCCGTGGAGAGAATGGGTCTCTATGCGGAGTTGTTTCTTTTTAAACCTCTATGCAATAGCTTTTGGGGAAGACATTAATCGGGTGGAAAAGAAAAAGGTTCATAACGAGTGTTTAAATAAGAAGGCTTCGCAAATGGAAGCCATGGAAGGTTTATAGTGCGAGTTTGGAAGTTGGATATTCTCAACCCATTAGGTAAATACAATAAATAACCAATGAATGTACACAAGCCACAATAATTGCATATAATAGATTCCACTTTAAAACAAGGTCAAAAATACTAACCCTCAATAAATTGGATATCACAATATTTGGTGGGGAGACACTTGAGATGGTTGAGCCTACAGCCCAAGAACTGAGTAGGGTTAGTGCCATAATGATATTATTGATTCCAATTGCCTCATTTGAAACACTTGCAAGGATTATGCTGATCATCACGATTTGATGTATGCCTAAGAAGGAGAATAGTGAAACAAATGCTATTGTAAAGAAAATCATAAGTAATATGGAGTAATCTGCGATGCTCACCCATAAAATATTTAGATTATTACCAACAGAAGTAGTTGAGGCAATAGAGCCAAAAAAGCCAGCTGTTAAGAATAACACAATTTCATTTGCTCTATCAGGGAAGATTTTTAATAGAAATTTTTTTGATTCTCGTAAAAAATCCTTCTGCTTTTTTAAATATGCTGACCAGATAACAGAAAACAAGATAACGGTAAAAGTCACCATAAGGATAATATTTAAGGAGCTAAAGAACTCCAAAAGACCGATGGAGACAGTTAGCAGGGTGATGACAATTAATAGTTCATATGGTTTTCTAAGATTAATGAATTCTTTTCCTTTTTGGGTGTGCCAACTTACTGTTTTTCTTTCCCTTAACGAAAAAAGTAGGTTTGATATGACTAATTGTAAGATTCCTAGGAAAAGGCCAAAATGCAAGTATTCATGTATTTGAATGTTGTAATAATTTACAATTAGTAAAACAGATGCAAAGTAGGGTGCCCACATACATGCGGGTATAAAACCTCTCATATATACTTTGCCTAAAAGAGATGTAGGAAGCTTCAGTTCTTTTACCATTGAATGAATAATGAAAATGGAACCTACATTAATGATTGGCGCTAAAAAGAAAAATGAGGCAGAAATAAAAAAGTAAATTTGTTGTGGCTTCTTAGCAAACTTTACAGCTAAATCCATTATGTTTCTTTGGTAGTTCCCAAGTATGATAGGGATTGATAATATAGGTACCAAAACAATTAAACTCATAAGTGGCAAGTTCTTAGAAATGGCTATTGTCATCTCTGTTAAGGTGTATTGATTAATAATGATAATAAAAAAACTAATACTGATCATTACTCCGCCAATAATCTTATTTAGCTTTGTACAATAAGGAAGGCAAACAAGAATAACTAAGAGGGTCAAACCTCCAATTACAAAGTCTAGTTGGGGAACCGCTGCAAAATTTGAAATTACAAATAGTAGTAGTAAGGATAAAGTTAGTAAATTACCTAATTTAATCAATTTTATAACTCCTTACATAATACTTCATAGTATTAAAAAAATTAGGTTAACCATATAGATTGTTACATCCATATGATTAACCCTTTTTATTGATTAATTTTCCACTGATGTATTCCAATAAATAGGTCCTGACAGAGTTGAAATTCCCTTTACCTTATCGGCTGCTCCGTATAAATTATTGTACCCGCCTAAAATCGTTACAGGAACGTGATTTTCCCATGCATATTGTTGTAATTGATCCCAAATCTTTTTTGCTTCCTCTTGGCTTGTAGAGGTTTCTAAAGTTTGCAGCAGTTCCGTAATCTTAGGGTCGTGCATCCCGCCAGCAAAAGAAGGGCTTAAAGACACAAGCTGCGATGGGGTTGTTACAGTAGAGGATCCTGTGACAACGGCATCCCAATCCCCAGGATTATTTTGTTTATCTAAGAGTGTTGCCCAATCATAAAAC
Organism: Bacillus sp. JJ1773; assembly: GCF_036962035.1. Lineage (NCBI taxonomy): Bacteria > Bacillati > Bacillota > Bacilli > Caryophanales > Bacillaceae > Bacillus > Bacillus sp. JJ1773. The sequence goes on along the minus strand of NZ_JBALNX010000028.1, from coordinate 86,094 downwards.
TCTAATTTTACATTCATCCCAATTGCTTTTAATTGATCTTGTATAACAACAGCTGCATTATAGAATTGAGGATAATCACGAGTTGTCATAATTCTGAATTCCTCATTGTTATATCCAGCTTCACCTAATAATTTCTTTGCCTTTTCTGTATCTTTTTGATTATAGAAATCTTTGCCAGATTCACTATGCCAATTACTTACAACATTCGTCATATACCCTGGGTGCAGCCAGTATAAATCTTCATCCGCAAAGGATGCGAGCATAATTTTGTCAATATCAAGGGCTGCATTTATAGCTTGACGCATTTTTACATTTGCTGATAAACCTTGGTTTTCATTATAAATCATTAGCATTTCCCCATAAGTATCAAAAACAGGATAAAGATTCTTTTCATTTTTTAATTGCGTGTAGTTGTCAAAAGGAACTGTATAGACAAAATCATATTGACCTGAACGTAGTCCAGCCATTCTTGTGGAGGCATCTGGTACGATATAGAAGTAAAGATCGTCCACCAATGCTTCTTTCTTTCCTGCTAATCCATCAGACTTTGATTCTGATGGGGAATATTCTTCAAATTTTGTGAAATGAATATACTGATCCTGTTTCCATTCAACAAATTTATATGGGCCTGTTCCGATGTATTCAGAAACTCCTTCAGTAGTGGCAGATTCTACAATTTCTTTTGGCATAATAGCAGCAGCCATCTTGGCAGAGGCCATCGTATCTAAAGCAAGCGGGGAAGACTGGGCTAACTCCAGTGTAACCGTATAATCATCCTTTGCTTCAAACACAGCACCATCGAAAATTTTTCCTGTTATCGATGATTTCTCCATCCAGCGGTTCATGGATGCTACAACATCCTCTGCTTTCATTTCTTTTCCATTATGAAATTTAACGCCTTTTCTTAAATGGAAGGTAAAGGATTTATTATCTTCGCTTGGTTCAACTGATTCAGCTAGCATAGGAACGGCTTTGTACTCTGAGTTCGTTGTTAAAAGAGTTTCAAACATAACTCTTGATGTATCACGACTAACTGTAGCTGTTGTTGTTGGCTGGTCTAGTGTTGGCGGCTGTGTAACCAATGCAACCTTTAGTTGCCCGCCTGCTTTTGAATCTCCATTATTCGTTTCACTTGTCTTTTCCGAACTGCACCCAATTAACATGAAAACGACTAGCATGATCATGGCTAGCATCCAATTCTTTGCTCTAAACATTTAATAGCCCCCTTTAATAATTGTTTTTAATTTTATAAAACTGTAAAAGTTTAAATCTCTATTGGATTATTAATCTGGTTGTTAGTTTCCTCATTAAACTTAATAACAGAAGTTACTAATATTTTTGCTGCCGTTAGCATGGCTTTTTCGTCAAAGTCAAAACGCGGGTGGTGGTGTGGGAAAACCTTTGCTGAATCACTTAAACTTGCACCTACAAAGAAATAGGTACCAGGTACTTCTTTAAGATAATAAGCAAAATCCTCACTGCCCATAGCTAAATCCCGTTCCATCACATTTTCTGTCCCAACAACCTCAACTGCGATATTTCGAATAAACTGTGTTTCCTTTGGATGATTCCAAACGGCATCATAGCCGCGAATATAAGAAATTTCACAAGTTGCTCTGCTCTGAAGGCAAGCGGCATTTGCGATATTCTTTATATCCATCTCTATTAAATCTCTAGTTTCAGGGTCGAAGGATCTTACTGTTCCAGACATTTCAGCCGTTTCAGGTATCACATTCATGGCTGTACCAGAATGTAATTTACCAACAGTCAGTACAGCAGGCTTTACTGGATCTACTCGGCGGCTAATAATCTGCTGAAGATTTAGGACGATTTGACTTGCCGTTACTAAAGGGTCTACTGTTAGATGAGGGGAGGCACCATGCCCGCCCTTCCCAAATATTTTTATTTCAAAGAAATCAGAGGCTGCCATTGCGTAGCCCTCGCGATAATAAACCTTTCCGAATGGCAAAGCTCCTTGAAGATGTGTGCCAAAGATTACATCGACCCCTTTTAAGCAATCATCCTCAATCATCGCTTTAGCTCCACCAGGTACTAATTCCTCTGCAAATTGGTGAATAAAAACGACATTTCCTGCTAATTCTTCACGGAATTTAGCTAAAACCGTTGCCACTCCTAATAAGGTTGCCGTATGACCATCATGGCCACATGCATGCATAACTCCAGGCACTTGGGATTTATAACTGACATTTTTCTCATCTTGGATGGGAAGAGCATCGAAATCAGCGCGAAGGGCCACTGTTTTTCCCTTATGCTTTCCTCTTAAGAGACCGACAACTCCTCTTCCTCCAACATTTGTCCTCACTTCTAATCCTAAATCTGTTAGGTAGTCTGCAATTAATTTTGGTGTGCGGACTTCTTGAAATGAGAGTTCTGGGTGTTTGTGCAGATCACGCCGTATGTCAACTAATGTTGGGTATATCGATTCCAACTCTGTATAAAGCTTGTTTATATCCATTTAATCCTCTCCCAAGATTATTATTTTTAGGAATGGAGGTGGCAAGCAACAAAATGACGGTCGCCAATTTCCTTTTTAATTGGTTCCTGATGTTTACAAATATCTTTCACAAAAGGGCAGCGTGTATGAAAAACACATCCCGAGGGCGGAGATAGAGGAGAGGGGATATCTCCTTTTAATATGATTCTTTCTTTCTTATATTTTGGATTAGACTGTGGTACAGCAGATAATAAAGCTTGGGTATAGGGATGTTTTGAATTAGCAAAAAGCTGATCCGTTGGTGCTTCTTCCATGATTTTGCCCAGGTACATAACACCGATTCGGTCACAAATATGCCGAACAACACTGATATCATGCGAAATAAAGATATAGGTGAGCTTTAAATCTCTTTGTAGTTCTTTTAATAAATTAATAATTTGTGATTGAATAGACACATCAAGTGCAGAAACCGGCTCGTCTAGAATGACGATTTTCGGATTAATAATAAGGGCTCTTGCTAACCCAATACGCTGACGTTGTCCGCCTGAGAATTCATGTGGATACCGATAGTATTGATCTTCGCGTAATCCTACCTTTTCCAGGATGTTCATAACCATTTCGGTACGGTCCTTTTTATTTCCAATTGAATGAATCGCTAGCGGTTCTTCGAGGATGTGTCCAATTCTAATTCTTGGATTTAAAGATGAATAAGGATCTTGAAAGACCATTTGCATTTCTTGGCGCAAGTCGCGCAGCTTTCTACTATCAAGCTGGAAAATATCTTGGTTCTTATAAATGGCTTTTCCCACGGTTGGTTCTAGTAATCTTAAAATCGTTCTTCCGGTTGTACTTTTCCCGCAGCCAGATTCTCCTACCATTCCGTAAGTCTCACCTTCATATAGTTGAAAGGAGACATCGTTTACTGCTTTGATATGTTCTTTTGCCTTTCCGAAACTCTTTAATGATCCTTTAACAGGGTAATATTTTTTCAGTCCTTGGATATCTAGAAGCGGTGTTTTATTTTCATGTTCCTGTACTAACATAACTTCCCTCCATAATTTGATCTGCATGCCAGCATCTTACTTTTTGGGAACCTTGAAAAGAGGTAAGCTCAGGCATGTTTTCATTGCATAATGCATCGGCATGCGGGCAGCGAGGGGCGAACCGGCAGCCTTTTGGAATGTTATCTAAAGCAGGAACTGTACCCTTAATTACATGCAGGTCCTTTGAACGATCACTATCTAGATGAGGAATAGATTTAATTAAACCTCTTGTATATGGATGAAGCGGATTTTCAAAAAGACTTACTGTATCTGCTTCTTCCACTATTTGCCCAAGGTACATCACAACCACCCTTGTACAAATTTCTGAAACTACTCCTAAATCATGGGTGATAAAGATAACTCCCATTTGCAGCTCACGATTTAATTTCACAATAAGATCCAATATTTGTGCTTGGATCGTTACATCAAGAGCTGTAGTAGGTTCATCAGCAATTAATAATTGCGGCTGGCATGATAGGGCGATTGCGATCATGGCCCGTTGCTGCATTCCTCCTGATAATTGGTGAGGATATTCATTAACTCGTTTCTCTGGAGAGGGGATACCAGTCAATCTCAGCATTTCGACTGCTTTTTCATAGGCCTCTTTCTTTGTCACTTTTTGATGTAAAAGGATGGCCTCTGCAATTTGGAATCCGATCGTATAGACAGGGTTTAATGAACTAAGCGGATCTTGAAAGATCATGGCTATATCATTTCCGCGTATCTCCTGCATTTCTGACTTTGACAAGTTTAATAGATTTTTACCTTTAAAATTGATCGTACCATCATATTGAACGGTGTTTTTTTCATCAAATAATCTTAATATTGACTGAGAGGTAACACTCTTCCCGCACCCGGATTCTCCAACTACACCTACTATTTCTCCTTGCTTTACATGAAAGGAGACTCCATCAACGGCAGTGACCCGCCCGCGTTCTGTATGAAAGTGGGTTTTAAGATCTTGTACATGTAATAGATGCTGTTCGTCTGACATATTGATCACCCCTTATGAATCGTTATTTTTTTGCATGATTTGTGTGAGGATCAATTAAATCTCTGAGACCGTCACCTAGTAAATTTAATCCAAGAACCGACATGACGATGGTGATTCCAGGGAAAACGGTCATCCACCACGCATTAAATATTACTGTTTTTCCATCATGTAAAATACTTCCCCAACTAGGCTCTGGAGCAGGGACGCCAGCACCTAAAAAGCTTAGAGCAGCTTCGATTATAATAGCTTCGGCAAAAATAAATGTTGCTTGAATCACGAGAGGAGAGATGGTATTTGGCATAATATGACGCCAGATGATTCTCAAGTTACTTGCCCCTTGTGCTCTCATTGCTTCTATATAAGTTTGTTCACGAACGACTAAGGCAGATGAACGAATGACACGTGCAATATATGGAGTAAAAACGATACTTAGAGCAATAATAACGTTCATAGTATTTGGACCTAATGCCGCCATTAAGGCAATGGCCAATAAAATTGCCGGAATAGCCATTAATCCATCACAGATTCTCATTAGAATTTGATCTAAAGCTCGATAGTAGCTTGCATATAATCCAACAATTAAACCTAGGACTGAAGATATTAATGCTACCGAGAGGCCAACACCAATTGTGATTCTCCCTCCGTAAATAATACGGGTTAATAAATCACGGCCGAATTCATCCGTTCCTAGAAGATGCAATCCATTAGGAGATTTTAAGCGGTCCATCACTTCCATTTGATAAGGGCTATATGGAACTAGCAGTGGACCAAAGAGCGTTATTATGATTAAAACGAGTAATAAAATGCCTCCGGTAAGTATTTGTTTGTTCGATAGAAGTCGCTGCATAAATAGTTGTCTTTGTTGCTTTTTGAGCTTGTGTTTGACAGTAGAGTGTTCTATAACGCTTTCAATTTCCACAATAGCAAAACTCCTTTCCTACTTGCGCTCTAATCGGACACGGGGATCAATATAGGCATATAACAAATCTACAATTAAGTTAATGACAACATAGGAAATGGTAATAAATAAGACAACTCCCTGAATGACTGTATAATCGCGCCTTTCAATAGAATTTATGATCATTTGCCCAATACCAGGGATGTTAAAGATAGTTTCGGTAACAACTGCCCCAGCTACTAAGGTTCCAAATGTCTGGCCAATTACAGTCAAAATTGGAAGAAATGCATTCCGTAATGCATGTCTGTACACGATAATATGTTCTTTTACACCTTTTGCTCGAGCTGTTTTAATATAATTTGAATTTAGAACTTCTAGCATTGATGTCCTTGTCATCCGAGCAATGAGTGCTGCTTGAATGGCTCCCAATGCGATGGCAGGTAAAATAAGGTATTGCAAACTGTTCCACAGTCCAGAACTTAAGGGTTGATATCCTGCAATAGGCAGCCATTGCAGCTTAACGCCAACGACTAAGATTAAAAATAATCCAAGCAGAAAACTAGGAACCGACATTCCTAGTAATGAAAAGCCCATTAAGGACTGGTCTGTAAGGGATCCTCTTCGATTAGCTGCAATTATTCCAGCAGGGATGGCTATTACCAGCGCCACAACTTGACCTAAGATAGCAAGTGAAAGGGTTGGTCCAAGATGGCTTAAGATAGCGCTTGTTACCGGCTCTTTCATAAAGTAGGATGTACCTAAATCACCTTTAAAAACATTGATAACCCAGTCCGCATATTGCTGAATTAAAGGAGCATTAAGACCAAGTTCTTCACGCATTTCCTTAATTTGATCTTCTGTTGCTTCTTCTCCTAGCATGATAGAAGCAGGGTCACCAGGTGTTAAGTGAATAACCATGAAGATCACTACTGAAATCACGAATAGGACGGGGATGAGAGAAAACATTCGCTTTAATATGTAATAAATCATATAAGTTTAACCCCCTTGTTTTTTAATCATCAGTTAAACATTCCTGGTATAGATAATAATGAAGTAAAAGTCCTTTACATAGTATGTCCAGGAGGCCCTGTCCATCTAGTAAAGGACCATAACGAGATTAGTAAGTAAGTGCCTCTCTTTTGGAAGGATCAAGCTTGCTGTCTTCTCTCCAATTTGTCACTGGCGGGACAATATCCGTAATCGGTTCAATTAATATATCCAAAAACACAGGTCCTTGCTGGTCGATTGCCCACTTTAATCCTTCTTCGAGCTTTTCGTTCGAATCAATTCTTAAGCTTCTAATATTAAAGCCCTCTGCAATTTTTGCCCCATTAATTTGACTAAAATCAACTCCGATATAGCGCTCATCATAATAAAGCTGGTGTAATTTTTTGATCCATCCGTAACTATTGTTTTGGAAGAGAAGAAAGACAACTGGCAACCCTAATCTGCTTGCAGTTTCTAGTTCACCAACAGACATGGCGAAACTTCCATCACCAAACATAGAGAATACTTTTGATTGTGGGCTTGCCACTTGTGCGCCTATTGCAGCTGATAAAGCGTAGCCTAAATTTCCATGACCACGGTCAAAAACTGTTCTCCTGCCTGATTTTTTAGTGACATAATCTGAAGCCATATATGGATTTTGAGTTCCAGCATCAATAACAAATAGAGCGTTTTCATTTGTATGTTTATTTAATAGGTCAATTATTTTTGCTGGATTGACCAGTTTCGTTTCCTCTTGCACCTCTTTTGCTACTCTACTAAACTTCTCATTTAATACATTTTGATAAAATTTATTCCATTCTGTTAAAGAATTTGAAAAGTCTTTATTTCTATTATTCATTAGTAAATTTAAATGGTTTAGAAATGCCTTTATATCTGACATAATAGCTACATTTGTTCGAATGTTTTGATCCAATATTTCTTCACTGATGTCTACTTGAACGACAACAGGGGAATGACTGAAAATGCTTTTAGCCACTGTTGTTACATTGTTAAGCTTTGAACCTAGAACAAGGACAAAATCAGCGTTTTTGATAATGCTGTTTGTTTCATCCGTTCCGCCGTTAACTCCAATTACACCAATTGCTTGCGGTAAATTCTCAGCTATACTTCCTTTACCATTTATAGATGTACCGACAGGAATGGTGAAGTCACTTGCAAGGCTTTCCAATTCCTCGTATGCAGCTGAAAGATGGACACCGCCGCCAGCAATAATGACAGGACGTGAAGATTGAGTTAATAATTTATATACCTTTTCGACATCTTCTCTGTTAGGTGAACTCTTAAAGGGCTTATGAAAGGATGCATAAAGCTCCTCATCCGTATAATCATAATGCTCCTCATGAACATCTTCAGGGACAGAAATATGCACAGCTCCTGGTCTTCCTCCAGTAGCCATTCTAAAGGCTTTTCTTAACATATGTGGAATTTTTGAAGCAAGTTTTATTTTCGTATTCCATTTTGTAATGGATTGAAGAAGCTCGACTTGCTTTAGCTCTGTTAGTGCCCCGGTTTCTTCACTGCTCATTGAAATGTCAGAGGAGAAACAAATAATGGGAACGGATGATGAATTTGCTTCACTAATTCCAGGAGTCGCGTATAAAACGCCGCCACCACTCGGAACGTCAACCACACCTGGTTTTCCAGATACCCGTGCATATGTGTCGGCCATATAAGTAGCATGTCGTTCATCTCTACATTGGATATATTTAATCTGGTCACTATGGGCCTCTATTGCGTTATGAAAAGTCATACTTGTATCGCCAGGCACCCCAAATATTACTTCCACATCATTAGCGATTAAAATTTTTACGATAGCATCTGCTGCTCTCATGTAAACAATCCCTCCGTTAAAATATTCAGATTTTATTGAATGTTTTATCTTTAAGATAGAATTTATAATAAAAATATTAAGTAGTCAACAATTTTATTAAATATTTATAAAAAAAATTCAGTGCCACTTAATTTTTGTTACTGTCTTTTAAAAAATTAAATGACATTTTTGGAGAATATGGTATTATACAAGTAAAATAAGATAAAAGGATCATTATTACATTTCGATATAAAAGGAGTTTTGTATGGAGAAGAATATTGGAAAACTGCTTAAAGATTTACGATATAAAAAAGGATTAACGTTAAAGGATTTGGCTGTTAAATCAGGTCTTTCTACAAGCTTTTTATCTCAGGTGGAAAATTCCAAGTCCTCCATTACTCTTCAATCCTTATCTAAAATTTCCGAAGCACTAGAAGTTAGTAGAAGTTACTTTTTTCCTGAACCCGAGCCGCCAAGTTTTGTACGAAAGAAATCTAAGGGAGACCTCACTTTAAATCAGTCAAACTTTATTTATCAAAGTCTATCAAATGGATTGCCAACACCTTTATTCGAGCCAATGCTAGTCGTTTTACTTCCGAATAATCCGAAGGTAACCTCATCGACCCATGGAGGACAGGAGTTTGTCTATGTATTAGAAGGAAATCTTACATTAGTTCATGGAGAAGATGAATATGAACTAGAACCAGGGGATAGCTTTCACATGGACTCAACAACCCCGCATACTTGGTTCAACAAAACCAATCAGGTTGTAAGACTCATTTATGTTTTTTCATCTTTGAATAAGATGTAAAAAGCTGAGAACTTAGTTTAGGCATTGTGGATTTTCTAACTAATAGTGGAAGTAGCAAGAATGAGAATTTTTTGGGGGAATGTATAGAGAAGGTGATATCAAGTACGCTCCATGACCGTTCATGGAGATCGTTAACAATAGATGCTTTGTCTCCTGAGCTTACAGTTAAGGCAAGTTAGCGGGTTTCTCTTCCGCCATGGCAATCAAATCTGTCATAATTTCTGCAAAAGAACGAAATAATGGTTCCACCAACTTGAGCAAATATAAAGCAACATACGAGGTTTCGTATGAAAATGACTAGTTGAAGAACATATCAGGGAAGGCAGAGCGGATTAACTGACAGTAGTTAGGTTCATCACTTTTTCACTGGTTTTACCTAATATAACTGTATAATGGGAACAAAAGTCACTTTCATTGCAAAGTGACTTTTGTTTAGTATTATAATAGGTGCCTACTAAGGTCGTTGCAATAACACAGGAACCCCCTGTGCTTTCTGTTTTCCGATAAAAAAGCAAAACTTTAGCTAATCAAACGTTTGATTAAACGCCGAAAAAGCTTGTCCTACAAGGGAAAATGCAGAATTAATCAAACGTTTGTTTAATATGTATGTTCGCATATGGTTCCCATTGAAGAATTGCTATAAAATATCCCCGAGCTAATACTTCTTCTTTCAGTGCCGCAAAAATCCCTAACAACTGATAAAAGTCTCCTGAAAAGAGTAATCATAATAGCAGATGTCGTAAAGAGAAAATCCTTCTTGGAAAAACCGAAACCTAACAACTATGGATTCTTTTTATGTACGTTCATTAATAACCAAATGATTTGTGATTACTACAATCCATGCGCCTTTTTTTCCGGAGTAATCTAATTTATTTGCGAAACTTGAGAGTTTTTTTGCGAAACGACTCAGTTTGTTTGCGAAACCACCTCATTTATTTGCGAACCTGATGAATTTCACCAAGGAATGGTTCCTAGAGAATAAGAACTGTTCTTAGCCTCGCGGACCGAAGATGTCTCCCTGCTGCATCGACAGCATGGTTTGTAATTTTCGGATCAAATACTAGCGCATCACTCGAAAAAGTATTACTAATCAATTCATCTAAACCTGTCCAAAAAAACCTTTTTACTGGACAGGCTTTGCTATTACGTTTGTTCTAACGAATGTGTGCCATCGCTAATAAAAAAGAGAAAATTAATCGGATATCTCTACAATTTTTAAAATTAAGTATATAGGAAAAAATGTTTAAAACCTTCAATTTGTTCCTTATTAAGAACAATGCAACTTTAAACACTTGTACAATTCGTTATTAAGAACTATAATTAATTGTATTGTTCTTAATAAGGAAAATAAAACTAGGTTCGTTTCGCTTCAAAAAGAACATAAAGAGGTCTCTTAATAAGGGGGGAGAAGGGAGCTATTCAAATAGGATTGAACGTATCCAAAAAAGTAACTTAATAGGGGGAAGTACTCTTGAAGAAGAAGATTAGTCTTAGTCTTTTTGCTGTATTGTTTGTGGCCATTGCCATTATGGGAACCGTGGCCTATTTTTCCAAAAGCTTCACTAGCGACAGTAATACCGCTACAGCTGCCAGCTTTGAGGTAGATGCTGTGAATGCAGATGGGACAACCATTGGAAACGGCGAGTTTAATTTAGACGGCAAGCTTTACCCAGGGATGAAAACGATTGAGGCCTACAGCTTCAAAATCAATAAGAACAATACGGAAGTTCCGGTAGAATACAAGGTGAATTTAACTCCAAGTGGGGACTTATTCCCTGAAGGCGGGGGTTCACCGATTGCCATTTCTATGCAAAGAGAACTGGATGGTCGATGGGTTGAAATGGATTACTCATCAGCTTTTAAACCTGATTATGACACAGAAAGTTTCAAAATCTATATTGACTGGCCACACGGTGATAACGACATTGACTTCCAAGGGAAAACAGGAAATATCAAATTGGAGGTTGTGGCAACACAAGTGGATGGAGAAGAGACTGGTGGACCAACAGATCCTGGGAATCCTAATGAGATTCAAGGTAGTTTAGAGGATACGGTTAAAGGGGAGGCTGCTAACGAGGGGAAATCCGAAATTGTCGTATTTGACTTTGGTGAAGGTAAACCAACTGGCGGCAACTCTGGATGGAATTTCAGATTTAATGATAATGACGGTGTAAATGCGATTATTATCCAAACGATTTACGATTACCTCCCACCTGAGCAGAACAGGTTTGATGGCGAACGATTAGCCAAGAACCTTGTAAACAGTATCGATGAGAGCAGAATAGCGACTTGGGTCAAATTTAAGTCTGTATGGGAAATTAAAAATGAAGGCTCAAAAGTAATTTTCACTTCAAAAGAGAAAAAGGATTATAATGTGAAGATTACTATTTCATACACACATACTGGACATCCAAACATTCCTGAAGACCAAACTGACTTACAAGACGGCTCAGCACCACACCCGGGTGTGAACCAAGTCAACACATTAACTGTCCAAGGAACTGTCCAAAAAGATGGAGCACTTGATGTTTCTTTCTCTGATGGAACTACTGATGTAACCAAGACTATTAACCTAGTAAAAGCTGACACTCCTGCAACCATCGCTGCGAAAATCGCCGCTGAATTTAGTGGTTTAGCAGGATGGGATGTCACAAATGCAGAGGGTTCTGCGGATGTTGTCTTTACTACTAAAGCAGCGGAAGCTCATAAGGAAGTCAGCATTACACTTTTGAATAATTAATGCTATCCTTCATTAAAAATGTGTACACTCTGTTAAAGGATGTGTACACATTTTTTTGCCATCCATATGGGGTTAGCGAAATGGATCAGCAGGTGAGGACTCCCTAAATAAGGGGTCATCTTTAAAAGAATCCACTTCATCATTCTCATCGATGCTTCTTTCACATTCAAACGGCAACTATGAAAGGACCATTTAAGATTTTTACCTATTATAGCCCACTTAAATAATTTACTATTCTTCAATAATTCTGACCCCTATTGAATTCACTTTATTTCAGACTCGTAGATACACATTTTGTATCTTATGGTAATATACACCTATATAAACTTTAAAAGGTGTGGTTATATTGTACTGCCATCAATGTGGGGAGAAGCTTATGGAAGGCTCTCGTTTTTGTTCAGGCTGTGGTTCTGAGGTTCAAGCACGTGTCGAAGATGAGATTAAGGTTGAATTGGAGGAGCCTGAAACACAAACCCAAAACGAGGAAGAGGTATTAACTAGGTCTGAAAATCTGCAGCAACCGAATAGGCATCCTATGATTAAGTTGATACCCATTATTGCTCCGATCTTAAGCATTGTTTTAGTTGGTTCTGGACTTGCTTTTTTCTATTTTCAAGAATTGGAGATAAATAGAGAGGTTTTAAAATTAAAAGAATCAGCTGAAGAATTGGCTATAAAGAATGATTTTGATAAGGCATTGAAGCAATTGGTAAAGGCCCAATTAAAACGCCCAGATTATATAGCATTACACGATTCTAAAGAAGTGATTGAAAAAGCACTAGGCTATGAACAAGAGCTTAGTAAAATAAGTGAAAAGATGGGGCATACGCAATATGAGGCTGCTTCAAAGGAGCTAGCTCGTTTAAAGGAACAGGTAAATGGAGAAAAGGCGCCTTTGTTTGAGCATTTTCATCAAAAGATAGAGGAGAGTCAAACGAAAATCACCATTGGCACGATTAAGAAAGAAATCAATGAGTTAGCAACGGTGAATGATTTAGGAGGAAAGCTTTCGGTTCTGGCAACCTTACCCGAAAATGAGGCAAGAGTTGTGAAACAAGAAATATTAAAAAAGATTGTTAAAATAAGCAGTGATCAGGCAGAAAATGAATTGGCTAATAAACAATTTTCTAGCGCCTTTACAACGATCGATAAAGGCCTTCAATTTGCCGTCAATGATGAAAAGTTATTAGGGTTGAAGAACCGTGTAGAGCAAGATAAGCTTGCTTTTGAACAGGCAGAGCAACAGAGAATCGAAAAAGCAATGGAGGCTGCGGCAAAGGAAGATTTGCAAAATCGTACCGCTGCTGTTTCTGTTTCTGATTTTTCTGCAGAAACAGATGAGTATGGAGATCTTTATATAATTGGAAACGTTAAAAATGTCGCAACAACCAGTATTAGTTCTATTACCATTTACTATACAATTTATAATGAGAATGGTGGATTTCTATCGAGTGGATATACATCCGTTTATCCTTACTATTTAGAACCTGGAGAATTAGGTTATTTTGATAATATTTATTATGGTGTTGGTCAGAATGTAAATGTTGAAATTGACAATATTACGTGGTATCTCAATTAAGAAGGTGACGAAGTGAAAAAATGGATGATAAGCTTAATTTCGACAATTCTTGTATGGGGAGCAGGAATATTTGTCTTTTTTTACATAAAAGATTCTATACCGAAAAAACTTACAGACCCATCAGCGTTTATCGTTGATGCTAAAACAACAGAGGAAGAGAAGGTTTCCACTGATCTTAAGGAAATTATCCATAACGCACAGAAATTAGTTGTAAAAATTAAATTAGCAGACGGATCATTGGGATCTGGTTTTCTCTATAATAATAGAGGTGATGTCGTGACAAATGCCCATGTCGTAGCAAATGCAAAGGAAGTGACCGTTATGACTTCTGATGCGAGGGAATTTTCGGGAACTGTTATTGGCATTAGTCAAGAGACGGATGTTGCGGTAGTCCGGGTTCATGGCCTTGAAGGGACAAGTCCACTGAAAATCGCGAAAGACCGAAAAGGGGAAATTGGGGATGAAGTTCTTGCATTAGGAAGTCCATTAGGTCTGCAAAATACTGTAACAACGGGTATTATTAGCGGAGTTGACCGTGACTTAGATTTAGATCCATATCACTATGAAGACGTATACCAAATTTCGGCTCCCATTACACATGGCAATAGTGGAGGACCATTAGTTGATAGCAAAACAGGTGAGGTTCTGGGCATTAATTCTGCAGGAATTGAAAAAGGTGCAATTGGTTTCAGTATTCCTATTGTCAGTATTCTTCATATAATAGAAGGCTGGTCTAACTCTCCAATGGTAAACATTCCCGAGGTAGCGACAGGGATGGAAGGATATGCGCATGAAAATGAATTTTCTGTAGAGGATTATTCTAGCTATCTTATTAAATATTTTTATGAAAGCTTAAACTACGGTGATTACGTAACGGCATACTCACTATTAGGCAGCTCATGGCAGACAAATCTGTCTTATGAAAAGTTTCGAAGCGGTTATTTAAATACTTTATCCGTCACGATTGATGATTTAACAGTTACAAGCTCAGAAGACAAAGCATCTGTTGTTGTCATAATTTCTGCAAAAGAACGAAATAATGGTTCCACCAACTTGAGTAAATATAAAGCAACATACGAGGTTTCGTATGAAAATGACCAGTTGAAGATCATATCGGGGAAGGCAGAGCGGATTAACTGACAGTTGCTAGGCTCACCACTTTTCACCAGTTTTACTCAATATAAATGTATAATAGGAACAAAAGTCACTTTCGTAGCAAAGTGGCTTTTGTTTAGAATTATAATTGGTGCCTCAAAGTGAGGGGTATCTTTTTTTCATAAGGAGAGTGAAGGAATGCGAATATTAAAGTTTTTAATCATAACGGTGATTTTTCTAGGGGCCATAGGTTATGGCGTTTATCATTTTGGTACTAAAATGGCTTCGGATAAACTTGTGGAGACTATTTCCTCTGAACTTGAGAACAGTGGGGAAATCGAGGAAATAAAGAAAGCAATTGAAAGCGATCCTGAGCTACAATCATTTATCGAAGAGGCCGAAACAGCTGACACCAGCAAATTGCCTTTTAAAACAAAGGAAGAGGCCACAAAAGTTTTGATTCAAAAGGTTGGTATTTCTGAACTTAATGATATTAGGGTGCAAGTGCAGAATGGGTCAGTTTCAAAAGAAGAAGTCCTACAGGAAATCCAGGGGAAATTAACGGAAGAAGAAATCATGGCATTGAAAGTAATCGCCTATAAGGAGTTATATAAATAACGTCTGGCGGAAAAAGATAAAGAGGTGATGAGATGAATAAGGGATTTACCGCTGTCGGCTGCTTTTTCATAGCCATTTCCGCTTTTTTATATGCTTCTAAACATATTACTGCCGCTATCATGTCTTCCTATATCAATACCCCGAAGGTCACCTATTTTGAAGGTGCTCATCAATTAATTGGCTTTGGGATGAAATTCTGGATATTTATCTCATTTTTTGCAGGAGTGATCTTTTTTTTAGTTGGGATTTGGCCATGTTTTCAGAAGGTATTTCAAACGAAGAACACGAAGATACAGGTGGAAAAAGATCTGCATTAATGAAAAAGTCCCACATGATACAGTGAGGGCAGCGTAGCCACAATTGGCCACGTAATGGACATTGGGTTAACACACCCCTTGATAGGGGAATTTCTTATAGAAAGAGAAGGCGGTAGATTTGGAACTTAATTTGAACAATAAGGTGGCACTTGTTATCGCTTCCAGTCAGGGATTAGGAAAAGCGATAGCGGAGAAACTTGTAAAAGAAGGGGCACATGTCATGCTAACGAGTAGAGATGCTGAAAAGTTAGCTGCTGTTAAAAATGAATTAGAGGCCCTAGGAAAGGGGAAAGTTTTATATTTTCCAGCTGATATTACAAAGGTTGAAGACATTACACGACTCGTTCGTAAAACGAGGGAAGTCTTTGGTAAAATCGATATCTTAATTAATAATGCCGGCGGCCCTCCTGGAGGAACATTTGAAATGCTCTCTGATAAAGACTGGCAAAACGCATTTGAGCTAAATCTGTTGAGTTATATTAGAATAATTCGTGAAGTTCTTCCTGATTTTAAAAAAACGGGTGGACGAATTGTTAATATTGCTTCTTCCTCTGTAAAACAACCTATACCTGGACTTATTCTTTCGAATACCTTTCGAACAGGAATCGTAGGACTGGCTAAAACATTGGCAGAAGAATTAGCTCCCTATAACATATTAGTTAATACAGTAAGCCCTGGTAGAATTGCAACAGATCGTGTTGCACATCTCGACAAAATGAATGCTGATCGACGGGGCGTTTCTCAAGAGCAAGTTAAAGAAGACGCCCAAAATACCATTCCCTTAAAACGATATGGAACTCCAGAGGAATTTGCTAATGTCGTTGTATTTTTAGTTTCTGATGCAAGCAGTTATGTAACCGGCAGTTCCATTTTAGTTGATGGTGGGATGATTAAATCGATATAAATATATTTATGGGGCGAGGTACCTCGCTCCAAAGTTCAGTGAAAAGCACAGGAACCCCTGTGCTTTTTGTTTTCCGTTCTAATCAAACGTTTGATTAAACGCCGAAAGGGCTTGTCCTCAAGGGAAAGAGGGTATTAATCAAGCGTTTAATTAAATTCCAAAAATCCTTGCCCCACAAGAGGAAATGCATAATTGATTAATCGTTTGTTTAATATGATCCTGCCCCCTTGCTAGAATAAACTTTTACAGTTTTAACACGCTTTTCCCCACTGCTTTCCTTTTAAAGGCATAATTCCCTCTTAAAATACCATTATCAGAAAATTATTCGCAAAAAAACATTGACAATTTTCAAAAAAATCTATTATTATATTAATTAGAGACATTGTCGCTAATGTTTTCGCTAATTAAAATTAAAAAACTTTTAGGGGGTTTGTTATGTTTTCAGAACCAACGCTATGGGGTTTAGTTCCTTTGGTTTTGTTTGTCGTATTAGTTTTTAGAAAGTGGCATCCAGTGGTTGCGATTTTAATCGCAACAATTGCAGGAGCTGTCTTGTCTGGAGCAAATATGATAGATATTGCAAAGACAACTCAGGAAGGATTAGGATCGTTTCTGGCGTATGTAGGATTAATTATTATGGCAGGGGCTGGTCTCGGTAAAGTTGCAGAGAAAACGAGGGTGGCACACAAGATTGTAGAATTTGTTATGAATAAAATCGGTATTAACAGTCCTAACAAGGCCATTATTGGTACAATGGCATCATCTACTCTTCTCTCTGGATCCCTTGGTACACTTGCTGGAGCCAACGCAGTAGTAGCACCGGTTATTATTCCAACTGTTGCAAAAGCAGGTTTATCATCTAGTGCTGTTGCTGTCATTTTTCACGGTGCAGGTGTTACAGGATTATTTCTAGGACCTTTTACGCCACCTATGGTAACTTTAATGCAAGTTACAGGATTATCGTATTTGCAAGTAGTATTGTATGCTGGTTTACCTATTTCACTCATCATGTGGATTATTACATTCTTTTATGTTAGGGCGATTAATAAAAAAACAATTCACATTTATCCTTATTCAGCGGATGATGTGGCTGAATACTCAAAAGATGATGGAAGAGATTTAGATTCGAAAGTTATCAATCAAGCAACTTGGGCTTTCCTAATATCTTTAATTGGTCTCATAACTTATGGTGTCATTATTAAAGGTGGATCTACCTTTGCCATTGTCGTTATTGTTTTAACAGCGATTATTACTGGATTGGTTGGAAGATTATCTCCAAATGAAATTGCTGAAACCTTCTTTGATGGAGCTAAACCGCTTATTTGGCTTTTCTTCCAATTTGTTCTCTTCCATCCATTTATTTTCTACATCCAAGAATTAGGTGGATTTGAATCGTTAAAAAATCTGCTTATGCCTTTTATCGAAAAAGGTGGAGATGTAACACTTGTTATATTGACGACTATTACTGGAATTGCCGGAATTCCTGGGGCTGCTGTGGCACAAGTTTTAGTACTAGATGAAATGTTTGGAACTCTTTTTGCTAACGCTGGAATTCCATTAAGCATTTGGATTCTTGTATTACTCGTTGGATCACAGATGACTGAGTTTCTATATCCGATTGGAGATACACTAGGAGCAATGGGGATTGCTCGATCTAAAGATTTAAAAAGCCTAGTGATATTTGGGATCATTGTTACTATAATTGTTGTAATATTCGTCATATTGAGAAGTCTATTCATATAGAACAGAAGCTTTAAAATATCATGCCCAGTAAAGTTATTAAAAGTAAATTTACTGGGCTATGTTAGGAGCAATGGTAATGGAACTTAAAGACTTAAAAGCAAAGCTGATCGATATCATAAATAATTGTTTTGGTGAGGTATCCATAGCATTAAGCTCGGATGAGGGAGATATTCTGATTAATGAACATGTAAGAATGAAGGCTGCAAGTGTTATTAAGCTCCCCATTTTAATAGAGTCTTTTCGATTATATGAACAAGGAAAACTTGATTTGGAAAGGATTGTTGAGATAAATAACCTCCAAAAAGTCGCGGGTACAGGTGTTATTCATTATTTAACAGAGTCTAATTCATATAGCTTTCGGAACTTACTTGAATTAATGATGATTGTATCTGATAATACTGCTTCAAATATTGCTTTAAACACTGTTGGCATGGATGGAATTAACAGTCTTTCAGAACAGTTAAATTGTATAAATACGAAGGTCGAGCGAAATTTCATGGATGCTGATGCAGTAGCAAGGGGATTAGAAAATTCAACAACTGCCTATGATATGCTTCAGTACTTAAAAATAGTAGGTGAATCGAATGAAATTGTCCATGATGATAGTAGATTAGAAATGATGAGTATATTGGCAAAACAACAATTTACTCAAAAGCTTCCGGGTTATAATTATCTTAACTCTGGAATCCACTTTTACAATAAGACTGGGGAATTGCCAGGATTTGAGCATGATATTAGCATGATAAAAAAGGATGAAGATGTAATTTTTATCGCTGTTTTATCACAAGGGTGGTCTGATAATTTTTCGGGTAAAATGTGTTTAGCTGAAATTGGCAAAGAAATGATACATTATTTAAATAGTAAAGTGAAAATAGCTTAATGGAGTTGTTTGAATTTGAGTATAAAAATAGCCGTATTTGGTCTTGAATCGTCCATAGATCGAATCAAAAAATATGCTCATAAAAGAAGTGATATCGAAATCATCCCCTTTATTTATGAACATGCCAAGAATAGTAAAGATTTAGTTCTAAAGGCAATGGGATCAAATGTTTTTCTATTTACGGGTCCTCTTCCATTTCTATATGCACAAGAGGAATTGAAGCAGGTCAATATACCAGCTGTCTATGTTCAGTTTGATGAATTCATGGTTTCCACATCATTTTTTAGATTAAAAAATGAACTGAATCAAAATATACAACGCTTGTCTATTGATATTATGAATGAATATCATATTAATGAAGTTTTGAATGAATTGGAAATTATCGACCGGAATATTTATACGTACGGATACGGAAAAGATCAGCATTTTGATATTGAAAGTATTGTCGATTTTCATACCCAATTATGGGAAGAAGGAAAAATTGATTATGTATTAACAACAATTGGTGAAGTAGAGAAAAGTATCCGTGAAAAAGGAATTCCATGTTCACGTATGAAAATTCCTAGCCGAAACTTAGAAAGAGCGATTGAAGAGGCAAAAGTAAACGGACAGTTAAAAATAAGTCAAAGCTCTCAAATTGTAGTTGGCTTTTTAAAAATAAAAAACTTCGACAGCATTGTGGAAGAAAAAGGAGATTTCTTTGGTCAAGAGCTCTTATTACGTCTGCATCAATTATTGCTGAATTTTGGTCACAATGTATTTGCCTCCATCATAAACAATGGATCTAATCATTTCTATATTTTCGGAACAAGAGGAATTCTTGATTATGTGACTAATCAATTTCAGGATTTCCCTCTAATTCGTGAAATTGAAAATGAGTTGAATGTTTCAATTAATATTGGCTTTGGACTTGGGTTAACAGCTAATCAAGCAGAACAACATGCCAAATTAGCATTAATGCAAGGGAAGCATTCAGCAAGCAGCAGCTGCTATATCGTGAATGAACATAGAAAGGTAATTGGGCCTTTAGGGGATAGGAGCAAACTAGTACATTCAAAATTATTTAAGGAATTAACCGAGAATGTTGAGTTCAGCAATGAAGCAGCAGCTAGGTTTATTGAGTTTAATCAAATACGGGAAAATGCAGCTTTTTCCGCAGAGGTTTTAGCTGATTATTATAGTGTGACAAAGCGAAGTGCTGAAAGAATGATTCAAAAACTTCTTAACCACCAAATGATAAAAGTAGCTGGGGAGGAAAAGCCTTACCAGCAAGGTAGGCCGAGAAAATTGTATCAACTTATTTTAGGAGATGAATAAATCGTGTTAAGCAAAATTGCAAAGGTAAACACATATGTCGTTGAAGTACCTCTAGAAAATGAATGGAAAATATCTCTTTACGCAGCAAAAACGCGAAAGCATGCAATAGTTGAGGTTATTACTGAGGATGGAATTCGCGGTTATGGCGAAGCATCACCATCACCTGCGTTTATGGGTGAAACAGCGGAGACTATAAAATTAGTGAATGATCTTTATTTAGCACCTGCAATAATAGATAAACAGATTAATCAATTAAGTTTGATTCACGAACAAATGAACGCTGCTATCTATGGGCAAAGTGCAGCGAAATCTGCCATTGATATTGCCATCCATGATGCATGGGGGAAAACTCTTAATCAGCCAGTCTATGCTTTAGTTGGAGGCAAATACCGTGAGGAAATCCCTTTAGCCTATGTTGTTGGGATTAAGGATAATCAAAGCGCCTATGATGAGGCTTTGCAAAAAATTGAAGAAGGCTTTTCATTGATCAAAATAAAGGTCGGTAATGAACGAAAAAGAGATGTTGAATTAGTAAAGCTTATTCGTAAAGCCATTACCGATTCTAAAAAGGATGTAAAAATTCGATTAGATGCTAATCAAGGCTACAGTGTAACGGATGCGATCTATGTCATTAGGGAACTTGAGACAACTGGAGAGCTTGAATCCGTTGAGCAGCCTGTTAAAAAATCAGAATTAAAAGGTTTAAAGAAAATTAGAGAAACTGTCGAAACTCCAATTATGATTGATGAAACTGTATTCAGTGCTGAGGATGCATTATTTGCTATTCAATATGGATGTGCAGATATAGTGAACTTAAAAACTTGTAAAGTTGGAGGCATCCATCAATCTAAAAAAATAGCAGCTATTGCTGAAGCATCAGGTATAAGCTGTGCAATTGGAAGTAACCTAGAGCTTGGAATCGGAATAATCGCAAGTATGCATGTTGCTGCTAGTACTCCAGTCATTAGCAGGCATAATGATTTTATTTGTGGTGCTTACCTTCATACACATGATATTACATCCATTGCGGCTAGAGATTTAGTGAAGGATGGAAAATTGCAGGTATCTGATGGACCTGGATTAGGGATTGAACTTAATATGGATTTAATTTCTTAAGCAAAGGTTGGATGTATCATGAAAATCAATATAGAGCGATTAATGCAGGAAATCGAATACTATGCACAATATGGACAGAAGCCTGGAGAAGGGATCACAAGACCAAGCTTTTCTGAAGCTGATTATAAAGTTAGAGAAGTTTTTATAAATCAACTAGAAAAGATGGGTCTACATGTACAAGTGGACCCGATCGCCAATATTTGGGCAAAGATACCTTCAGAAAATGAAAATACGTCAACTATTGTAATTGGCTCACATTTAGATACTGTACCTAATGGTGGTAAATTTGATGGGGCTCTAGGAGTTCTTGTTGCAAAGGAAATCGTTCAAACATTGCTTGAAAATAACTTTTCACTTAATCACCATTTACAAATTGTTTCCTTTACCGCAGAAGAGCCAAATGATTTTAATTTATCTACAATGGGCAGCCGAGCGCTCACTGGAAAACTAACATATTCTCAGCTCATGAATGCAAGTGATTCAAATGGATTCCAGCTTTCTGATGCTGTTAAAAAGGCCGGCGGAGATTTAGAAAAGATTTCAGAGATCAAAAGAGAAGATTTGGCTGCCTATATTGAACTCCATATCGAACAAGGAAAACGGTTAGAGAAACAAGATCTTTCGGTAGGTGTTGTGAATCAAATCGTAGGGATTTATCGGGATCAAATTCAAGTGTTTGGAGAAGCCAATCATTCAGGAACAACGATGATGAGTGATCGGATGGATACCTTAACTGCAGTAAGTGAAATGGTTCTTGCTGTAGAGAAAGTGACAAGAAGTTTTAATACGGATGCTGTTGCGACAGTTGGCAAGCTTAATGTCCATCCGAATGCAGCAAATATCATTCCAGGCCGAGTAGATTTTATTCTGGAAATAAGGTCAGCAAGCAGAGAAGAGAGGAAAGCAATAAAAGAATCAATCTATAAAGAGTTTGAAAGAATTCAAGAAGCTCGAAGGGTTAAAATCTTATCTGAAAACATATTAGATCAGCAAGAGTGTACTTTTGATTCAGATATTGTGCAATATTTGCAGCATGCAGCCGATTCATTGGAGATTGCTTATACTACTTTTGCTAGTATGGCAGGTCATGATGCCACTCATTTAGCAGATATAACGAAATCAGCTATGATCTTCGTAAAAAGTATTGATGGAAAAAGTCACTGCCCTGAGGAACTCAGTCTTGCTGAAGATATTGAAAAAGCAGCAAACACCATGCTTCATGCAGTATTGTTGGCAGATAAGGAAATAGATTAAATACAAAAATATGCAGGTCAACTGGACATCCAATGTTTTTCATTGGATGTCTATTAATTTTTTAAAAATAAAAGAGGTCTAGTTTAAGAGGAAAGATAATGTCATTAGTTTGTGTTGGCTTATTATGTCGCATTCGGAGGAAAATGTGCAGTAGGATGGGATCACAACATTTAAACAAACTTTGGCAGACACCCAGCTCTAAAATTAGCTAGTATCCGCTTAATTTGGGCGCTATCTGTGAGATTGGCTGATAAACTGGTAGATTTGGCTGATAAACTACCTAAATTGGCTGATAAATAGGTGGAATTGGCTGACAAACCACTTAAATTGGCTGATAAACATAAAGGCATCCAAAAAAAGTGCTCAATTTGATTTAATAAAGCCTAATTTTTATTCAAATGTAGTAGTTTAATAGTAAATGTTTCCCCATTTTCGAGATTGTATCAAGGATTAGGAAACAAAGCCTACTTTTCAAGCTTTCATCAGAAATTGGGAAGCAAAACCCCCTAAAATAGCCTCAGTTTTTAACCGCAGAGTTGGAACTAAAGTCCCTTTTTCCCCTATTCCATTTTTTGAAAAATTTTAACTATCTTAATTATAAGTAAAGCAATTTTTATGTGTTACAGTGAAAATGTATATTACATCAGGGGGAGAAAGGGTTATGTTTAAATCTATAAAGGGGAAGCTGATTGGTCTTTTTGTCATTCTTTTAGTTTTGACCGTATTGGCTGTTAGTGTTTTGGTTGACCATCAAACAAAAAATCAAATAGAAAAAAATGTTGTTGAGCAAACCAATAGTATTGTTGCTGAGATGACACACTCTCTTCAATTAGCAATGAGCCAACATGAATTAAGCATGAAATATGTGGCTGATTCAAGGGATGTGGAAGATTATCTTGAGATGTCTGGAACAGAGATAAAAGTAGATGCAGAAAATGAACTAGACAGGGCTTTACATAACTTTTTAGATAAATATAAGGATGTAACTTCTATTTATGTAGCTACTCCAATGAAAGATTTGCAGATTATGCCTAAGGCTGATTTAGGGGCTGATTATGATCCAACCTCAAGAGATTGGTATAAACTCGCGGTAGAAAATGCTGGTCAAGCTGTTTGGAGTGAGCCATATATTGATTCAGCCACGAATGAACTCGTAGTCACTTCATCATATGCCATTAAAAAGGGCAGCGATATTGTTGGCGTTATTGGCCTGGATATGAAATTGACTGATATTACAAAAATGATTGAAGAAGCTAAAATTGGCTATAACGGGTATTCGTTTGTTTTTTCTAAGGAAGGCACAGCCATTGTCCATCCGGAAAAACAAGGTGAAAACTTAATGGATTTGCCTTACATTAAAAAAATATACAAAGAAGAAGCTGGTGTTTCTTCATATATGGATGAAGGTGAAGACAAGCTGCTTGTTTTTAACACTATTCCAAGTACATCTTGGAAAATTGGAGCAGCCTATACATCCGATGATCTATTAGTAAGCGCTAAACACATTAGAATGAATATTTTTATTATCTCCTTACTTGCTTTGTGGGTTGCTAGTGCTATTACTTACTTTGTGGCATCAAGGATTACGAAGCCAATTATTTCTTTAAAACAAGCTGTTAATCGTATGGCTAGCGGAGATTTAACCGTGTCAGCAGCAGTTACGACAAAAGATGAGATTGGTGAGTTAAGCTCGCAATTCAATCAGATGGTAGGCAATATGAAATCCGTCCTAATGTTCGTGAACACTTCAGTGAATAACGTGAAAACATCGGCCGAAAACTTAAGCGCAGTATCCGAGGAAACGAATGCATCCAGTGAGGAAATTGCGGCGGCCATCACTGAAGTAGCTAAGGGTGCTTCAACTGCGGCACAAGAGGCAGAGGCGGCTAATCAATTATCCGACCAATTAGGTAATAAAATTAATGAAATTAGTGCACATGCTGCAGACATGACGGGCCTGGCAGAGAAAGCAGATGAAATGAATCAAGAGGGGATTAACGAAGTAAATAATTTAAAGGATTCCTTTACAGAATCTCGTAAATACCTTGAGTCCATGGAAGAAGTCATTCATGATCTTGAGGTAAAAATTCAACAAATTGAGCTAGTAATCACAACGATTACCGACATTAGCTCTCAAACCAACCTGCTTGCTTTAAATGCTAGTATTGAAGCTGCTCGAGCGGGTGAACATGGGAAGGGATTTGCGGTTGTTGCTGAGGAAGTTAGAAAGCTAGCGGAACAATCGGTTGTAGCAACGAATGAAGTGAAAAAGACGATTACAACCATCCAGAGCGGAGCACTTCTTGCTGTTGAATCCATGAACAAGACAAAGGGAAACTTCACCCAGCAGGCTGATGTCGTTCAGACAACAGAGTCAAGCTTCCGTTCTATTTCGGATATTGTTGAGCAATTAAGACAGTCCATTTTCCGTGTCCATCATGAAATAGATCATATGGACAAAGGGAAGGCGGACGTTATAAACAGCATTCATTCAATGGCTGCGATGGCTGAACAATCAGCGGCCGCCTGTGAGGAAGTCAGTGCCTCAATCGATGAACAGGTCACAGCCATTCAATCCGTAGCCGATTCCGCTGAACAATTGACCGAACTAAGCGATGAACTTCAAAAAGCAGTTGCTAAATTTAAGCTAGTGTAAATATGGTACAGGGAGATCACCTTTGAGTGGTCTCTCTTTTTTATGGGATGATAAGGATTGGAATGTAGTTTATTTAAACGATTGATTGAGGAGACGCAAACGCATGCCGCACAAGGGCTAGAGGGGTTTAAATAAACGTTTGATTGATATGTATGTTCGTACTGGCCTCCCATTCTTAAAGAATAGCGTTAATCAAACGATTGATTGAACAGACACAAACGCATGCCGCACAACGGCTAGAGGAGTTTAAATAAACGCTTGATTAATATATGTATTCATATTTTAGTATCCATTTAGGTATTACTCAAAATTAAAAACCAGGAGGATCTGCTAAATTCGTCCTCCTGGTTTTTATTGAAAATAACGATTCTAAACGCCAAATCTCTCAGAATTTGATAGACAACATTCGGCAATTGAATTGCATAGAAGATTTCTTCTAGTGCTCGAACGATTAATACATTCGGATAAATTTTTCGAACACTTCAATTCATTAAATTTTGTAAGCGGATTGTCCCGGATTAACTGGGACAGAGCCCCTAGTCCTTAGGAAGCAATAGAACTGTTCTCATGTTTCACTTCTTGCTTCGACGATCCTGTTACAAGACTAACCGCAATCATAACGATCAGGTTCATAATCAAGGCAATTACCCCTACATTTAAGTCTTGGATAAATTGTGGCAAGGCAGGAAATAGGCTTCCGATGGTTGTTTGGCTGATGGCAACGTAGGCAACAGTAGCTACACCAACTGCGATACCTGCGAATGCTCCTTGCTTTGTTACAAAGTTCTTTTTGCCTAAACTAAAGACTAATGGAATGAATAATTGTGTCACTAAGCTGTATCCCATCAAAAGTATAGTAACGAGTGTATCTCCGCCTTGGAATGTGAAAAATAGAGCGATCATGGCGACGACAGGAACTAAGCTCTTTGCTAATTTGGCAACCTGCTGGTCGGTTGCATTCGGAACGAAAACCTTGTATATGTTTTTGGAAATTAGCGTAGCAGATGCCATTAAGATCATCGATCCCGGAACGATGGCCGTTAATAATCCAGCAGCGCCAATTAAGCCGACTACCCATGGATCAAACGTTTGGATAGAAAGTCTTAAAAGTGCAAGGTCACCTTCTGCTCCCTCTAAACCTTTCACTTGTAAAATAGCAGCAAATCCAACAAAGAAAACAAATAATAAAATGAGCTGGTAAAGAGGCATGACAATGGCGTTTTTGCGGAATACTTTTTGGTTTTCCGCAGAATACACCGCACCGAAGTTATGCGGCCACATATAGTAGCCAAGTGCCGTTAATAGTACAGTAGAGATGAACCAAGAAACACTTAATCCACTTTCCGGAAGGATTGAATGTCCCGGTTTTGCAAGTTCGACTGCTTCGAACATTGGTTGAAGCCCGCCATAATAATGGAATGGTAAATAAAGTCCTAGAAATACGACGACACCAAGAACCAAAATATCTTTTATTATCGCTGTCCACGCTGATCCGTGAATCCCTGAAATCATGACGTAAACCGTTACAGATAAAACCCCGATCCAGATGGCTGCCGTCGAAGAAATGGTCCCGTAAGATGCTTCGGAAACGATAATGCCAAGTCCTTTAATTTGCAGAACGAGGTATGGAATGAGGGCCACAACGCCAACGATGGAAACAAACACACCGAGGTATGGGCTCTTATATTTGCTAACAAAAAAGTCTGATTGTGACATTAAGTTATGATCTTTTGCATATTTCCAAACTTTAGGGAGTAAAAAGTAAGACATAACATATGCTAAACACCCGTAAGATAGGATATAAAATGCAGGGCCGCCTTTACCGTAAGCCCAGCCGCTGCCGCCTAGAAATGTAAAGGTTGTGTAAATTTCCCCAGCCATTAACAGGAATACGAGAAGCGTACCAAAGCCGCGTCCTCCGACAGACCACTGTTCAAGCGTCATGTCTTTCCCCTTTTGTGCTTGAATGCCAAGAAATATGGATAATATTAAAAAGCCGAATATAATAATTAATGCGATATTCATGATTCTTTTCCTCCTTTATTCGCAGGGTCAAGCTTGTAAACGACAGCCATCGTTCCTGATGTCAGAAAGACCCACAGAACAAGATAAAAGAGAATGAAGGGCATCCCTAATACATAAGGTGTTACTTTATTAGCAAAAGCAATTCCGCCTAAAATACCAATAAATGGGATAAAAGCGATCAGGTGATAAAGTTTCATAGTTAGACCTCCAATTCTTAAAATGATTTTGGCAGGTAATGGGTTAAAGCTTGTAGCCTGTCCAGTAAGCCAAGTAATTTGGACAAGTTATTGGTAAAACGCCAAAACCTGTCCAATAACCAGACACTCTTAACCTAAAAATTTAAATGTAGCATGCAGGAATGTTTTGACGCCGATTTCCAATGCATCTTCATCGATCGTAAAGCGGGCGTGATGGTGAGGATACGTAATGCCTTTTTCCTCGTTGCCAGCCCCAACATAGAAATAGCAGCCAGGTGCTTTTTCCATGAAGGCAGAGAAATCTTCTCCTCCCATATTTGGCTTCATCATATCAATCGCCTCTTCACCGAATACTTCACGAACGGTTTCTTCGACAACACTTGTCACTTCTTCATGATTAATGACTGGACGATAACCGAATTGATATTTGAAATCATAAGAAGCTTCATGGGCTTCTGTGATTCCTTTCACAACGCGTTCCATTTTTCCAGGAATGGATTCACGAAGCCTTGGGTCAAAACTGCGGACTGTTCCGCAAATTTGAACGGATCCTGGAATGACGTTATGTGTTGTGCCGCCGATAAACTGCGTGACCGAAATAACTAAATTATCAAGTGGGTCAGTATTACGGGAGACAATATGCTGAAGATTGGTTACTACTTGGGCAGCGATCGCGATCGAGTCAATCGTCTGATGCGGCAATGCTGCATGTCCGCCTCTGCCGTTCACTGTAATCCAGAATGTGTCAGGTGCAGCCATCATTGGGCCGTACACAATGCCGACTTTCCCGAATTCGAGCGGTGACCAAAGATGAGTGCCGATAACAAGATCAACCCCGTCCATTACTCCAGCCTCAACCATTTCATCAGCACCGCCTGGGAAAAGCTCCTCTGCATGCTGGAATAAAAAGCGGACTTCACCTTTAATTTGGTCTTGCAATCCAGAAAGAATTTTGGCTGTTCCAAGCAGCATCGCCGTATGTCCATCATGGCCGCAAGCATGCATTACACCTGGATTTTTTGAAGCAAATTCAAATGTATTTTCTTCTTGAATCGGAAGAGCGTCCATGTCTGCACGAATCGCCAATGTTTTGCCTGGTTGAGTACCAATCAGGCGAGCCATCACACTTGTTTTCGTTGGACGAGATAGTTCCAAATTGCCAAATGACTCTAACGTTTCATATACATATTGAGCCGTTTGTTCTTCGTGGAATGACAGTTCCGGATTATGATGCAAATATCTTCTCCAAGTAATGACTTCTTGTTTTAGGTCACTTGCTAATTGATTTATATTTGTATCTGTATTTAAAATCATGGATTTCAACTCCTGTTCTGAATGCAGAGGGACGTTTCCTCTTCCTCAAATTCAAAAAAACGTATAAATAAACTTTCTTGTATTTGTAATTATAAAATTTATCAAAAAATATAGTATGTCCTTTTCGACAAAAATTTTAACAAACAATTTATGAAAAACCACAAAAAAAGTCCCGTTTCTCTCCAAATCCTTATTAAAAAACACATTTTTTCAATGGAATTTGGTAAAATAACAAAAACTTCGACAAAAGGGAAGGGTGCACTATGAAGGAAACATTAACTCATCGGCAGCTTCAATCATTAATTCATGTTTCGAATGTTTTAAACTCATCCCTTCATATAGATACGATTATTCATTCCATCATGGTCCAAGCCGTTTCCGTTATTGATGCGGCTAATGGCGGAGTCTTATTGCTTTATGACGAAACACAAGGGCGTTTAATTCCTAAAACGGAGAGCAATGTCAATGGGGAAATGATTAGTAAAGTACGGCTAAAGCCTGGTGAGTCAATGTCTGGCCTAGCTTTTTCAGCGGGGAAATGTTTAATTTTTCGCAATAGAGCAGAGGTGGAAAATGCAACAGCAAATCTATCAGAAAAAAATCTTCAATTTATGCTCGATTCCATTCCAAATTTGCCCTATTCTTCTATTTCTGCTCCTATCTTTTTAAAAGAAAAATGCATCGGTGTCATTACGCTGGATTCATTTGAACCTGCGCTAGAATTTATTACAGAAGATATTCATCTTTTAACGGCAATTACTCATCAAGCTGCCGTTGCGATCGAGAAGGCGAATCTTTACAGTGAACAGGAACAAGCCGTAAAGCAGCTTGAATATTTGAATGATACGATCTCTAAACAAAATCAAATGCTCTCCCGTTCGGTTGATATCCATAAAAGGCTTGCGAATCTTGTAATGAACGGAGAAGGTCTAGATTCCATTATTGCCTATTTGCATGAAATGATTGGCCATCCCGTTTTGTTATTTGATGATCTCGGGGAAATGATTTCCTATGCTTACGAACAGTATGTTGACAACAATGATCTGTTATTGATTAGAAAAAAGGCTCAGGAATCCATACATTCACTCAAAACGGTTCACACTTTATTAGAAACGGATTTGAGGGAGAATCCATTTTTAACAATCTTGCCAATTGGGGCAAAGCCCACACTTTTTGGCATACTTATTATTGCATCCCTGGAAGAAATTCGCGATGTGGAAGTTGCCGCATTAGAGCATGCGTGTACCGTCATTTCTCTTGAAATGGTGAAGGAACAGGCTATTTTTGATGCACAGGAAAGATTAAACGAAGAATTTATTGATGTTTTGTTTTCTGGTAAAATGAATCATTCTATTTTACAAAAGGCAAAACAGATGAATTTTGACCCAATGGCTGACTACATGACGCTCATTATACGAATTGACGAATTAGATAACAAGCAAAAGCGAAACAGCATTACTCGCCATTTCGTTCAAATGGCAAATCGTGCGCTTTTAAATAATAATTTGAATGGGATTGCCGTAGGCAGTCAAGATCAAATTGTTCTTCTTTTAACCTTTCAGTCAAAGGTGCCGAGCACCTATGCGCTTCACCAGGTTAAGCAGCTCATATCGAACTTTCAGCAGGAAATTCATTTGAAAAATTGGGGAACGACCATTTCTATTGGGATTGGAAGAATTCATTCGAGTTTATTGAAGGCATCCAAATCCATGCAGGAAGCAGCAAAATGTCTTCAAATTCTTCATAGCTATGGGAAAAAAGGGGAAGTCATCAGTTATAAAGACCTCGGTGTTCACAGGCTTCTTTTCCAAAATTCAGAGGAGGATCTCATTGATTTCCTCAACGAAGTGCTCGGCCCGCTTATAGCTTATGACCAAGCCCGAAAAGGTGAGTTACTCCCGTCGCTTTTCGCCTATTTTGAACATAACCAAAATGCAAAAGAAGCAGCGGAATCCATCCATGTCCATACGAATACGCTCACCTATCGATTAAAAAGAATCGAAGAAATACTTTCAACAAACCTTTCGGATAGTCACCAATTTCTAAACATTCATTTGGCTGTCGATCTTTATCCATTCTTAAAGGATAAGCTTCATCAAATAAGTGAAAGTTAGTGCGGGGGTAAAGATAAAAATGTTCTTAATTAATCACTTACATTATACAAGAATTTGGGGAGGTGCTCCTTTTTTCATACCTTGAATTGCTTGGGAGACAAGGGATTGAAATTATGAAATTCATTCATCACTCAAAATTAAAAACCAGGAGAAACAGCTTAAATTGTCCCTCCTGTTTTAATTCAAAAATCATCAAATCCTAACTCACAAACACTCTCCTGAACGCCACATCCCCAAGAATTTGATAGACATGCACATTCGGCAAATGAACCGCGTATATGGTTTCTTCAGGTGCTCGAACGATTAATACATTCGGATGAACTCTTTCAATCACCTCAATAGGGGTAGGCAGAATCGAGGCATTTACATCACCGCCGATTGCCCAAAAAGAAAGAGTAGAAACTTCATTTTCTTCTAGCTTTTGTTTGGTGTATGCCCGAGGCGAGCTTTCTTTATTAATATGTGCCAAGTCTTCGATTATCGCGCTTGCTGTTGGAAGCATTCCCGCCCCTGGACCTTGAAGGCTAATATTCCCAACAATATCCCCGTCAATGGAAACAGCATTTTGGACACCTTCCACATGGTAAAAGGGATGCTGTTCATTCACAAGCACAGGCTTTACGGTGCAGAGAATTCCACTAGCAGTTCGCTCAATCGAAGCGACATGCTTAAATCGAAACCCTAATGATGAAAAAATTTCAATTTGTTCTGGTGTGATTCCCCGAATTCCCTCTCTGATCGACTCATCCCAGTTCGGTGCTTCCCCAAATGCAAGCTCACTTAAGATCACCGCTTTGTAGAAGGCATCATAGCCGTCTACATCATTGGTTGGATCCGCTTCGGCATAGCCTTTTTCCTGTGCTAGCTTCAATGCTGACACAAATGGTAAGTTTTCTTCTCTCATTTTTGTCAAAATAAAATTAGAGGTTCCGTTAAGAATGCCTTGAACTTTTTCGATGTTGTTTACATTTAGCAAATGCTTAAGTGTTTGGATTACAGGAATCCCGCCAGCGACCGTTGCTTCAAAGCCGAGCGAAACACCATTTTCACTTGCTAACTGCTTTAATTGCCCCCCATGATGGGCAAACATTTCCTTGTTCGCCGTAATCACATGGCAGCCCCTTTTAATCGCCTGCTGCAAATAGGAAAAGCATGGGTCTTTTCCTACAATGGCATCAATCACAACATCAAGCTGTTCAAGTGTAATGATTTTTTCGAAATCATCGGTTAAAAGAACATCTTCATCCGGTTTCTTATGCTTATATACATTTTTCACAAGAATTCCAACGATCTTCACTTCTTTCCCAAATAGGGCTTGGAGCTTCTTCTGATGTGATTGGACAGTCTGATAGACACCCTTCCCAACGGTGCCGTATCCTAATAATGCAATATGAATGGCTGACATGTATGCATTCCTCCTGTTATTTTGTAGTCAATTTGCTATGAATGAGGCAAATTGCCATAGATGGAAAAATAAAAAACCCCCTCTGCATATAAAGACAGAAGGGGAAACAAGAATGAAATAGAAAATCCGTTCCACCTTCTCATCTTCGGAATTGTGATCATTCCTCTGAAATTGGCACCGTGCACAAGAATGCTGGTTGCCGAGGCTTCGCAGGGTCAGTCCCTCCACCTCTCTTGATAAGAAGATTAGCAATTATGAAATTATTAATAATCATATCGATTTCAAGGGGCTACGTCAATATAAAGGTTGCTTTGGCAATTACGCTCTTGCTGATGTACGGTCAATCCATCCATACTAACGACCACTATTCCTGCAAAACCAAGCAGAGAAACCAAAGAGGGAATCCAGAAAATCGTATTTCGGACTTTAGAATGCCCCTTATATTTTTTAAAGTTTTGATATATCAACATAATACATTTTTACTTTTTAGGGGATTACTACTTTTCAGACAACCACTATGATTAATGAGGATATTAAAGCAACTCCTCTGCAATTTCACCATCTTCGTACAACTTTTCTGCATGAATAAAAAAACAAGAGGGCTCCCCTTATTATATCAATCAATTAATATTTATTAATTAAAAACTATTGAAAATTCATAGATTCTTATGTAATATTTAAATTATCAAAAAATGAAATTGCATTTCAAAAAATGAAACCGTTAGGAGTGTCATAATGGTTCAAAAAGTTTTAGAAGTAGACGAGCTAAAAGTTGGAATTAAAGATGAAGATAATCGGAAGATAGCCATTGTGAATGGAATAAGCTTCCACCTCCATAAAGGTGAAACACTTGGAATTGTTGGAGAATCGGGCTGCGGAAAAAGTATGACGTCTCTTTCATTAATGGGTCTTTTACCTCCAGGCGTTGAGAGGCTTGAAGGAAATATTCGCCTCGGAAGCCTAAATTTCAAGGATTTCGCCAAGAAGGATTGGAGGAAAATCCGCGGGAAAAAGATTTCGATGATTTTCCAGGAGCCAATGAGCTCATTGAACCCGGTCCACAGGATTGGGGATCAAATAAATGAAATGGTTTTAAACCACGAAAGCATCTCGAAAAAAGAGGCGAGAGGCCGCGCTTTGGAAATGCTTAAACTTGTCGGTATCCCAAGACCGGAACAAGTACTGAATGAATATCCTCACCAGCTTTCTGGAGGGATGCGTCAAAGAGTGATGATTGCAATGGCTCTTTCCTGTAATCCGGAAGTCCTTATAGCAGACGAGCCTACAACGGCTCTCGATGTAACAATCCAGGCGCAAATCTTAGAATTAATGAAGAAATTGCAAGAACAGCTGCACATGTCCATTGTTCTTATCACTCATGATCTTGGGGTTGTAGCGGAGATGTGTGACAGAGTGATTGTCATGTATGCGGGAGAGGTTGTAGAAGAGTCGCAAGTTGTTGATCTTTTCGATCATCCTCGGCACCCTTACACGAAAGGGCTTCTAGCCTCATTGCCGGATATTAATGAACAGAAAGAATATCTATCTTCCATTCCTGGAATTGTTCCAGCTCCGGGTAAAATGCCTGCCGGTTGCAGGTTTGCACCAAGATGCTCATTTGCGCATGAAAGATGTAAAGAAGTTCCTCCGTTATTTGAAATGGATAATGGTTCAAAGGTGAAATGCTGGCTTTATGAACATGGTGAATCGGAGGTGACCGCAACATGACAGCACTGGACAGTAACGTATTATTAAAGGTTGAAAATCTGAAAAAACACTTTCCTATTAAAGGAGGAGTGTTCGGAAATAAAACTATGAAACATGTGAAGGCAGTAGATGGAGTCTCTTTTGAAGTAAAGCAAGGTGAAACCTTTGGGATTGTTGGAGAGTCAGGCTGCGGAAAAAGCACCACGGGCAGAACCATTCTCAGACTTCTTGAACCAACCGAGGGAAATATCTTTTTTCAAGGGAGAAATATCGCTGAACTTAATAAAAGTGAAATGAGACTGTTAAGGAAAGATATCCAAATTGTGTTTCAAGATCCTTTTGCTTCCCTTAATCCCCGAATGAAAGTCAAAAACATTATTGAAGAACCGCTTATTAATTTCGGTGTTACTGACCGCGATGAGCGGGAAAAAAGACTCTTGGAAGTGGCTGATCAAGTTGGATTAACGGCAGCCCAGCTTACACGTTTCCCGCATGAATTCTCGGGTGGTCAACGCCAGCGGATAGGTATTGCAAGGGCACTAATCTCAAAGCCAAAACTAATTATTGCTGATGAGCCTGTTTCAGCATTGGATGTTTCGATTCAGTCACAGGTTTTAAATTTAATGAAGGACTTACAAAAAGAATTCGGGCTCACCTATATCTTTATCTCACATGATTTAAGTGTTGTGAAACATTTCTGTGATCGGATTGGAGTCATGTATCTCGGTAAGATGGTAGAAATTGCTGAGAAAAACAGTTTATATAATGAACCGTTGCATCCTTATTCAGAGGCGCTCCTATCAGCACTGCCTAGTCCGCATCCTTTGCATAAGAAAAAGAGGATCATTTTAACCGGGGATGTCCCAAGTCCGTCCAATCCGCCTAATGGCTGTACATTCCATCCACGATGTTCTTCTTGTATGGATATCTGTAAAACAGAACGGCCATCATTACAGGCCATCCGTAATAACCACGCAGTTTCTTGCCATTTGTACGAAGGGGCCGAAAAAAATCAGAAACAACTGGTGACTTCGCATGAGTAAAACATTAGAAAAAGCTTTGAATTTACTAGATTATTTTACAGAAGAGAAGCCTTATTGGCGGCTTGACGAAATATCCAACCATTCAGGAATTCCAAAAGCAACAGCCTTTCGCTTATTAAGAACGTTTACTGAACTTGGATATTTGCAGCGAATAACGTTTCAGCAAGATGGTTTAGTGGTTGATGGCGAAAGCTACGGATTAGGCCTGAAATTTCTTGAAATGGGAGAAAGAGTGGCAGAAAGATTTGAAATTCGCCGGGTAGCTCTCCCTTATATGAAGAAACTTCAGGAAACATTTAATGAAGCCGTGCAGCTAGTCATCCGCGATCAATATGAAGGTGTCTATATTGAAAAAGTGGAAAGTACGCGGCCTGTTCGCCTTTACACAAAAGTTGGCCGGCATGCTCCACTTTATGCGGGTGCGTGTACGCGCATGCTTCTCACTTTTTTGCCGGAGGAAATGATAGAAAAGGTATTGGAGAAACCCCTAACTAACTATGCTAGTCAAACGCCGAAAACAAAAGAGGAAGTGCTTAAGCTAATTGCACAGACAAAGCTAGAAGGGTTTTCATACAGCGATTCTGAGTTAGAAGAAGGTACAGTATCGATTGCCGTCCCTATATTTGACCGGTCTGGTTCGGTTCCGTATTCAATTAGTATTGCAGGATTTTCCACTTCATTTCCAAGGGAAAAGATCCAGCCTATTCTGGGTCCGCTTTGGGAGGCTGCTGCAGGGATTTCAAAAGAAATCGGTTACAACTATCCATATCCATATGGAGAAAAAATAAAAATAGAACAATAACAGGAGGGAAACAGGGAATGAAAAAGAAATTTTCAGCATTATTTGCACTATTTTTGGCCTTTACACTCGTTCTTACTGCATGTTCAGGCGGCGGGAAAGATGAGGCTAGCACAAGCCCAAGTAAGAGCAGTGGAGAAAATCCGGCAAAAGACCGCGGCAATGAAATCGTTATTGGTGTTTCTGGCGATCCGCAAAACTGGGATCCAATTGATACATTTCTTTTAGATTGGAGTACAATTGCCACTTCCGTATTTGAAGGACTTGTAGACCGTAATTTGGATTTAGAACTGCAGCCAGGTCTTGCTGAGAGCTGGGAGTATTTAGATGACAAAACATTGCAATTCAAGCTTCGTCAAGGTGTTAAGTTTCATAATGGAGAACCGTTCAATGCTGAAGCTGTCAAATTTACTTTTGATCGTTTGCTAGGTGAAGAAGGTCAAAAAGGACCGCAATATTCGAACTATACATCTATTGACAA
This sequence comes from Bacillus sp. JJ1773, assembly GCF_036962035.1. NCBI lineage: Bacteria > Bacillati > Bacillota > Bacilli > Caryophanales > Bacillaceae > Bacillus > Bacillus sp. JJ1773. The sequence goes on along the minus strand of NZ_JBALNX010000028.1, from coordinate 49,771 downwards.
GGTTGAAGTTGTTGATGAATTCACAGTGAACTTTAATTTAAAAAATTCAGATCCTGTTCTATTAACGAAGCTGGCTGGATACGGGGCAGTCATTGTACCGCCTCAGTATATACAGGAAAAAGGGGACGAGAACTTCAACAACAATCCAGTAGGAACTGGCCCTTTTAAAATGACTAGCTACAAACGTGACCAAGAAATTGTTCTAGAAAAGAACGCTGATTACTGGAAAGAAGGATTACCAAAGCTAGACAAAGTTGTGTATAAAGTAATTCCTGAAGCATCTACAAGATTAGCAGAATTGCAAACAGGAAAAATTGACATTATGAAGCGTGTAGAGGTAGCACAGGCTGAAACAGTAAAAGGCACTGATTTCTTAGAATTAAAAGATGTTGGTACACCAACCGCCTTCTCTTTACGATTTGATGTGTCAAAAAAACCGTTTGATAACAAACTTGTTAGACAGGCAATCAACTATGCGGTGGACAAGCAGGCGATCATTGACGAAATTCTTGGCGGGTACGGAAAACCAATCAGTACGTTCCAAAGTGAGCTTTCTTTCGGAAACAACCCTGACTTAAAGCCATACCCTTATGATCCTGAAAAAGCGAAAGAGTTATTAAAAGAAGCTGGAGTACAAGAAGGAACTGCCATTGACCTATTCATCCCTGGTAATGATGGAAACTTTAAAGAGATCTCTCAAGCTGTTTCATTCTTCTTAGAGGAAGTAGGCTTAAAGGTAAATATTAATAGTGTTGATAATACAACATTAATTTCAGATTTAATTCCAAACGCTAAAGCTGGTCATATGTACCGTCAAGGATGGGGCGGATGGACACTTGATTTCGATAACACAGCTTATTTAATGTATTACGAAGGTGAACAATGGAATCCGTCTTACAAAAATGAAACGGTTGAAGAGCTTCTTCGCAAACAGCGTTCGTCTATCAACCAGGAAGAACGTGAAGCAATCTTCAAGGAGCTAACAGAATTACTTTATGATGAAGCACCTGAACTGAATTTATATTCAGCTGTTGATTTATATGCAGTAAACAAGAGAGTTCAAAACTTCCAGCCTCCGCATGAAGATCGTATGCGACTAGAAGAGGTTTCTGTTAAATAAAAAACAGATTCTGTGTATGCAAGTCTTTGACAGAAAGAGATAGTATGAATCTCATGCTATCTCTTTCTTTTAATCTATATCATCCAAACTGTTTTAATTGAACAATAAACACGCCTTCAAGGGGGGACAAAAATGATAGCTTATGTTATTCGAAGATTGTTTCACACCATTTTAGTTATTTTCGCCATATCGTTAATTATCTTCTTCTCCATTCGGCTGACTGGGGACCCTGTTTCTGTCATGTTCCAGGCAGGGGAGCCTACAAAAGAGGCGATTGCCGAGGTGAGAGCCAATCTTGGACTAGACAAACCGCTGTATGTACAATATGGGATATTTTTGAAGGGGCTAATTACGTTTGACCTTGGTGAATCTTTCAGGAGCGGAATGCCTGTAATGGAATTAATCAAGGAACGGATTGGTGCTACGTTAGCTCTTGCTTTTGGCGGAATGGCTGTTGCAATTATTATTGCGTTCCCAGTAGGTATTTTATCAGCAGTTAAACGAGGAACGGGTGTTGATTTCTTTGGGCGTATTTTTTCACTAATTGGGATTTCCTTTCCTAATTTCTGGTTAGGTATTATGCTCATCCTTATTTTTGCAGTAAACCTGAAATGGCTGCCGTCCTCTGGCTTTGAGGGCTTCAAGCATCTTATTCTCCCTTCTATTACATTGGGTATGATATTATCAGGGATTTTGGCGAGACTAGTCCGATCCTCTATGCTGGAGGTATTAAATAAGCAATATGTGTCAACCGCAAAATCGAAAGGAATAAGTGATCTGGCTGTTATCATAAAACACGCCTTCCGCAATGCATTATTGCCTACTGTTACATTTATTGGCCTTCAATTTGGTGCACTTCTAGGAGGAACAGTTATTGTTGAACAGATTTTTTCTTGGCCGGGAATTGGCCGGTTAATTATTGATGCCATCAATCAAAGGGATTATCCGGTTATTCAAGGCGGAGTTATTTTTCTAGCAATTGTTATGGTAGTAGTCAATCTGATTATTGATTTAAGCTACACGTTTATTGATCCGAGAATAAAAATCGGGGGGAGTGGCCGTTCATGACATCCTTACAGCTCGAACAAACACCAGAGCAGCAAGTAAGCCCCAAAAAATCATTATTAAAACGGTTTTGGCGCTTTATTAAAAAAAATCCTGCCGGGTTTGCTGGAATCATCCTTGTCGTTCTAAGCTTATCGGCAGCACTCTTTGCCCAATGGATTGTTCCATTTGACCCATCAAAAGCAAGCTTGACATCCCGACTTGCTCCGCCATCTTGGGCAGATGAAACAGGCAAGTCTGTTTATTTTCTTGGCGCAGACCAAGTTGGCCGGGACTTGTTTAGCCGCATCATTTACGGGGCGAAAATTTCATTAATGGTTGGATTTTTCGGTGTTTTAATCTCATTGGTTATTGGCACTGTCCTTGGGCTTATTTCAGGCTACTTTGGAAAATGGCTAGATGATTTCATAATGCGTGTGGCAGATATCCAATTGGCCTTTCCGTTTATTTTGTTTGCCATTGTCGTTATGAGTGTGCTTGGTACAGGAATTTGGAAGATTATCATCATTCTCGGGTTAACATACTGGGTAGGTTTCGCCCGGTTAATCAGGGGAGAAGTAATTTCCTTGAAAGAACAAGAATATATTCATGCGGCTAAGGCGATTGGTGGAACTCACTTTACTATAATCTGGAAGCATATCTTGCCAAATGTGTTATCCTCGATTCTCGTACTAGGAACGATGTATATTGCAGAATTTATTTTATTGGAAGCTTCACTAACATTCTTAGGTTTGGGAGTGGACCCAACCATTCCATCTTGGGGCGGAATGCTTGCAGATAGCCGAAACTATGTCACGACTGCTTGGTGGACAGCTACTTTCCCTGGTATTGCCATTATGCTGACCGTATTGGGTTTTAACTTATTAGGAGATTGGCTCAGAGATAAATTCGATCCAAATATGAAATTGTAGGTGAGGACAAGTGAAGAATATTCTTGCGCTTTGGTCGAAAGAAGGTCTATTGCGTGATAAAAATGGCGATGGAGTTGTTGATAGTACTTCGATTTATATTAACTTGCCCGAACATCTTGTCCCAGAAGGTTTAATAGACTTCTGTGGCCGGTTAGGGTTTGAAACAACATCCCTCTCCTTCCATTTCTTTGAAAAAAGTGATAAAGCTATTCAAATGGATTTTGAACACTCGGAATTATTCACAGCAATAAGGGTAGAGAATCAGCATCTTGTTGTCAGCTATAAAGATGAAATAGAGCTTTCGACCTTGCTTAAGCTTCTAGCCTCCATGGAACCTGAATTAATAACTGAGAAAAGTTCTAGAATTGAATTGAAAGATGGCAGACTTTATAGCGGGCAGACAATTATTCCGACTTTAGCTGTTAGAAAAGATTGTCATAATACTTATCCTAAAATTAATAGTTTAGCGGACTTTTGGAGCTTCTCTGGTATAGGAAAGATCAGTGAGGCGTCCCCTTCTAAAGCATTCAGCATGAATATTGACGTTGAAGACTTATTGTGGACACCTGAACTTTTGCGTGAGCTTTGTCATTTAGCTGCTAGGGGAGCTATGTATTCTACCAAAATCGAGTTTCCTATTACAGGAAATGCAGATGCCGCTTTACAGTTTCAAGTGACGGAAGGTTCCAATATGATGTTAGAACTGTCGTATCCGAATACTTTACGTTTAGCAGGGAATAAAACTAACCTTCCGGCTGCCATTTATCATCTTGCACGGGCAAAACATTGGAGTGAGGGAGGGGAATTTGGATACTGGGAGCAGGAGCATAAATTATCTCAAAAAACAGAGCCCTCGCTTTTGTTTGAAATGAATTGGACAGATGAATGGGAAGCGGACAGAGCTTTTGAGGTTTTAGCAAATGAAAAAGACCTTGAAGGTGCAAATATCGAAATCTATTTATCAGAACCACTGGAAGTTCGAAAAGCCTTAGAGAAAGAGTGGCAGCTTCATTTTCCCCAAATAAAATCCATAACTATTCGCTCTGCTTTCAAAACGGGATTTCATTGGTTTATTGAGGAAGTTTTGCCGGAATTTATAGACTCAGAGATACAAGATGAAGGAATTCAAGGCATTGAAATAAAAGTTCAAAAACAAGCAGGTAAAAATGCACTTGAATTGCCTATTCGCTGGATTCAGGAATTGTATCCCCTTGACAAATATATAGAAAAGGAAATCGGCCTGAAGGCCGAGTTGGTTCAATATGCGTTAGAGGATGGCCTTGAACACACCTATGAGGTCTATCGAATTGGCAAGTTAGGTGAAAAATATTTAATGGGGTATTTGGACGTACCTGTTTCAAAGCTCCCATATGTAGACGAAAAGCATAGTGTTTATCCAAGTTCAAGCGCTGTACGAATACTGAAATTTGGGGAAGAACCAATTGAACATATTGTTCAATCCGACAGGGAACGCTTTTATCGTTTCTATATGCTCGAAGTGCTGCCTAGTCTTAGGCGTGAGGTTTCTAGTTATCGTCCCGGCCAAGGGCATAACCGCCCACTATTTGACCGGATAGAAATAGACGTATGGATGAGTGAGGAAGAAAGAAAATTATCCATTGATGAAGAACGTGTATCCTCCCTTGAAGCATTGCATGAGGATCTTTATTTTAATACACTGGACTACTTTGCCCATATGGGACTAGAGCTTGAAGGGAAGTCATTTGACGCTCCCGGCGGAGTTCACCCGTTTATGCATGTAACGTATAGAGAGAAGCCTAGGGCGCTAATTCGAGTCTATAGCTGGGAAGATAAACAAATAGAGCAATGGACAACGACATCTATTCAGTTTAATCGTGAAGGACATTTTTTTAAGGCTATCATGACAAATGGGCATGAGGAAATAACACGTCCAGTAGAAGCTTTTGAACTTCCTTCACAGCATATTCATAAGGATGTGCAAGATTGGATCAGCCATCAGAGTCAGTATCGGATTTTGTATCCCGACCATTCTTACCGTGGTCATGCAATTCCTGTTTTTGAATGTTTCCTTGATGCAGGTGAAGAGTTTTATTCTACTTTGAAAATGTCTCTATTTAAGAAAACCATTTTTATTGAGGCTGGCCACCATGCCAACGAGGTTTCGAGTACGCCTGCTGTATTAAAATTATTAGAACGGGCCGACGGGCATTTTGATCATTTATTAAAGGATATGAACATTGTTATTCTCCCTCTAGCAAATCCTGATGGGTACGAATTAATGCTAAAACTTACGGAAGAGCACCCGGAATGGAAGCACCATGCAGCAAGATATAATGCAGTGGGCTTGGAATATTCTCTCGTCCGTTTCCATGAAACTGTATTTGGTGAGGCAAATATATATCCAGAGATTTTGCGAAGATGGGCCCCGGATATCATCATTGATGATCATGGCATCCCTTCACATGAATGGGTCCAGCCTTTTGCGGGTTATAATAGCCCGCCGCGCTTTCCTGTCTCATATTTTCTGCCAAGTGCGAAAATATACGGAATTGGAAGATTATCAAAAGGAGAATTCCGGCCAACGCATGAAGTAAATTTAGATGTGATTGCTAATCGAATTAGCCATTGGATCAAAGGTACAAAGATTGAAGAGGAAAATCAGTACTGGAAGGAACGCTTTAAAAAGTACGGCAACCAATGGCTGCCAAAAGTTTTTCCAATCGAAGAGGTTCCCGGTATTCATTTTTATCGGCAGTCGGATGTTGCCCCAAGCTATTCAACAATCGGAATTACAAGATACCCTGAGTGGATTGCAGCTGAGGTTATCTCTGAAGCTGCGGATGAAACTGTGTATGGTGAGGTTCTCGAAAGCTGTATTGAAGCACATATTTTATTTGACTTAGCCATTTTGGAGGCTCTTCAAAAGGCAGAGATTGATGTGGAACGCCATAACAAGAACGGGCTAGGATTAGAACGGAGACGCCCACTTCGACTTTCATAAAGAGAGGGAGTTTTTCTATGAAAACATTATTACTCACTGGATTTGAACCGTTTTTAAAGTTTTCTATTAACCCAACAATGCGTATTGTTGAAGAATTGCATGAAAAAGAGGTTGGAAATTACAAGATTCATAGCAAGGTTTTAACCGTTGATTTCAAAAATTCTGGAAAACAGCTTTTAGCCCATTTAGAGAAAATTCAGCCGGACGCTGTGATTTCATTAGGATTAGCAGGAGGGCGCTATAAAATAACACCCGAACGTATTGCCATTAATGTGAATGACGGCGAGCCAGATAATAGCGGCAATATCCCAGTAGATGAAGTCATACAGGAGGAAGGAGCAGACGGCTACATGACAACCCTTCCTATACGGAAGATGGTGAATCGCCTGATAGAGGAAGGGCTTCCAGCAGAAGTCTCTAATACGGCTGGGACATATCTTTGTAATCATGTAATGTATCAAAGCCTGCACTTTGCGAGCCTGAATAAACGTCAAATGCCTTCCGGTTTTATTCATATACCTGCATCCCATGAGCTGGCAATCCAGCACGGAAAGATTCCGAGCTGGTCTCATGAAGATTTGAAAAAGGCCATTCTCACTTGTATTCAAGTGTTATCTGAAAATGAGTAATCTGCAAAAATATATTCCCGAAGCAATGGTAACTGGAGAGAATAGCATTCGGTTTTGCTTCGGCCAAAATATTGATAGTGAGACTTTTCAGAAGGTACGAAAATTTTGTATGACTGTTGAACGAGATTCAGGGTCATTGATCGAAGAGGTAGTCCCAAGCTATCACGCGGTTACCGTTTATTATAAAAAGGAAATGAAAAATCCCAACAATGATATAAAACGTCTGCTAACGAAATGGGAGCTTTGCAGTGTAGAGGAAACGGAGAATAAAATAAGAAAGCTGCATATTCCGGTATGCTATGATGACGAGTTTAGTTTAGATATAGAAAGAGTAATGAAACACACGCAATTAAGTAAGGAAGAAATTATCTACCTGCATGCTCATCAAACATATACCGTTTATATGATTGGTTTTTTACCTGGTTTTCCCTATTTAGGCGGATTGAATGAAAAATTAGCAACGCCAAGGCTGGATACTCCCCGTGCGAAGGTTTCAAAAGGGACAGTAGGCATAGGAAATAATCAGACGGGGATCTATCCGTTAGAATCTCCTGGTGGGTGGAATATAATCGGGAGAACACCGCTTGGTCTGTATTTACCTGACCGTTCGGAGCCGTTTTTTATTCAGGCTGGCGATCAGCTTGAATTTTTGCCCATTTCAATGGCGGAGTATGACAAGATCAAGAAGCGATTGGAAGAGGATCCAGAAGAGATAAAATCATTTATCATGGATTAGCGGAACAGCCCATGGAAATGGCGTGACCCGATAAAGTTTAATAATGCAATTTATAGCAGAGTTTTCTTATTAGGAAATGACCTTAGTTTATTCAATAACGGCTAGCAGATAAAAATTTTCTTATAAAAAAGGAGGTGCCGTTATGCGCATAGATTTAAATGCTGATGTCGGAGAAAGCTTTGGAACTTTTAAGATTGGTGAGGATAACGAGCTCTTTCCTCATATAACATCAGCAAATATTGCATGTGGTTTTCACGCTGGTGATTTTAACGTCATGCAAGAGACTGTGAAACGAGCAAAGGAACATGGGGTTGGAGTTGGTGCTCATCCAGGCTATCCAGATCTTCAAGGTTTTGGGCGTAGAGTATTGCAGATGGCACCGCGTGAAATTTACAATTGTGTAGTTTACCAAATTGGCGCACTTCGTATTTTTTGTGATATTCACGGTGTTCCACTTCAGCATGTGAAGCCCCATGGGGCCCTTTATAATGCAGCGGCAGAAAACACTGTTGTTGCAGAGGCTGTCGCAGAAGCTGTTTATGATTCTGCAGCTGATGTTTATTTATTCGGATTAACTAATAGTGAATTAGTAAAAGCTGGACAAAAAATTGGTTTGAAAACAGCTTCCGAGGCCTTCGCGGACCGGGTATATACGGATGATGGACGTTTGTGTTCAAGACTTTTACCGAATGCAGTGCTGAATTCATTCGATGATATTCTTGGACAAGTAAAGGAAATCGTGTTTAACAAGAGGGTCAAAACACAATCAGGTCAATGGCTGCCAATGAAGGTGGATACGATTTGCTTTCATGGCGATGGAGAAAATGTTGCCCATCATACAATGTTAATTCGAAAAGCTTTGGAAGAAGCCCGGATCCTTGTTGAATCTATAGGGAAAGAAATATGATTCCACTATTTAAAGTGAGGAAAGCGGGAGTATATGGGTCAATTCAGGACCAAGGCCGAACTGGCTATAGACGGTTTGGTGTTCCAGTATCTGGTGCTATGGATTTCCATGCTTATAAAATGGGGAACTATATTTTAGGTAATGATTTCAATGATCCTGCATTAGAGTTTTTTTTAGGTGGACTTGAGTTAGAAGTTCTCACAGACCATAGAATAGTGATTACGGGTGCTGATTTAGGAGGATTGCTTGATAGTGAACCTACACCATATTGGAAATCCTTTAATATTTTTAAAGGACAGATCCTGAAATTAACTCAACCCATTCGGGGGACTATTACGTATATCATTCCTGAAGGCGGCTTTTATGCTGAAGAACTATTAGGCAGTGCATCTACTTATCCAAAAGGTCAGCTAGGCACTCAGCTAAAAAAGGACATGATTTTATATGCTAGCAAAGAAAAAACTAACAGATTTCAAAGTAGCCTTCGACCAAGCGATATTCCCGCTTATTCTAAGGAACTTTGCGTTAGGGTTTGGCCGAGCCCACACCTAAATCGATTCCGCGAAGAAAGTGTTTATGAATTTTTCAAGTCAACATATTGCATAAAGGTTGGAGACAGAATGGGCTATCTCCTTGAAGGACCTCCTCTTTCATTTATTAATGGAAGCGACATCCTATCCGAAGCAACACAATTTGGTACAATTCAAGTTCCTAATAATGGTCAGCCAATCATATTAATGGCAGACGCCCAAACAATTGGAGGCTACTCAACAATTGGCAAAATAGTAAAAAAAGATCTCTGGAAAGTTGTCCAGCTTCGTAGAGGCTGTAAGATTAAATTCGAAATGCTTGAATAGTTGGCGGTGCACTGTCACCGCCAGAATTTAGTTTTACAGCATAAGAAGGAAATTGAAATTGCAGGAAGATAACTTAAAAGGGGAATTTTAAAGGTTATGGGGAAAGTCATTAATCAAACGATTGATTGAACAGGCGCAAACGGTTGCTGCACAAGGGCTAGGGTCAAATTAATTAAACGTTTGATTGATATGTATGTTCGTATTGGGATCCCATTTCCAAGTTCCAAGGGAAAGCCATTAATTAAACGATTGATTGAACAGGCACAAACTGTTGCCGCAAGGGCTAGCGGTAGTTTAATCAAACGTTTGATTGAAATAAATGTCCATATTAAACTAAACCTCAATATTAATAGGTTTATCTAAAATTGAGGAAAAGCCATTTCGTTCCTTTCCCCTTTCTATGTCAAAATAAATTGTATTTAATAGACAATAAAGCAGGGGTTTTTAGTTGAGTGCAAGAGGTAAATGATCACGGCGAAAATATACTGTAATTATCGAAAAGTATTTTTGAGCCCACAACTGATGGCAGTAAATCGCATAAATCTCCAAATTTAAATTGTATTCACGGAAAAGAGGAATTAAAAGCCGGTAAGTCTCCCAAATTTACATGGATTCATAAAAAAGTAGAAACAAAGCCCCGAAAGCTTCCCAATTCTTATAATCGCCACAGAAAACTGTAAACAAAAGCAGGTAAGCCTCCCAAATTTACAGAAATCCATAAAAAATCAGGAACAATTCGTTGAATTCTGAATGTTCATGTTTTATACTGTAACCTAACTAATGATCATTAGGTGATGAAAATGACGAAAAACAAAATTAAGGATGCAGCACTAACACTTTTTTCAGTTAATAGCTATGAAGAAACAACTCTGGCTAAGATTGCAGAAATGGTAGGGATTAAAACTCCTTCCATTTATGCGTTTTATAGCAATAAGGAAGATTTATTTTTAACTGTGCTTCATGAAGTATTTAGCCATCACTTTCAATATATTCAGGACATCTCGGACAGCATATCCAATGATACTGCAGAGAGGAAATTATTTACCATTCTACAAGAAATGCATTATTACCATCTGAAGGAAGAGGAGAAAACAAACTTTTATAGGCGATATATGCTTTTTCCGCCGAAAGGATTAGAGAGTAGGGTTCAGGAGGAATTTTTAAAATCTGATCGTTTTTTAGCAAACTTATTGAATAAGATATTTACTTCTGCTATCCAGAAGGGTGAAGTAAGAGAAATTGAGGTTAAAAGTTTAACAGCTAGTTTTTTATGTTTAATGGATGGCTTATTTACACAATTATTTTATTACCCAAAGGATATTGAGGCACTTGAGTGGCGGCTTAAAACGAACTGGAAAATCTATTGGGAAGGCATATCTAAATAATCAACGGGGGATGGAAATGAGACTTTTAGGAATTGAAGAAATTGAAAATATTGCGATTGGTGCTGCTGTATTGGGTACTGGCGGGGGCGGTGATCCGTACATAGGGAAAATGATGGCCATCGAAGCCATAAAGAAATACGGAAAAGTTAGAATGATTACAGTTGATGAATTAAAAGATGATGATTTAGTTGTTCCTGTTTCCTCTATTGGTGCGCCGACTGTGGGTGTTGAAAAAATTGCTTCAGAAGAGGAGCTAACAGCCTCTCTGGAGATGCTTGAAAAGGTGCTGGGAAAAAAAGCAACAGCCATCATGCCTATTGAAGTTGGCGGAATTAACTCACTTATTCCTGTAGCAGCTGCTGCGAAAAAGGGAATTCCTGTCCTAGACGCTGATGCGATGGGGAGAGCTTTTCCAGAGGCACAGATGGTGACATTTCACCTTGATGGACTTTCTCCTGGTGCGGTTACGATGGCGGATGACAAAGGCAACACACTTCTTATGTACCCAATCAACGGTGAATGGTCAGAGCGATTGGCACGTGCGGCTACCATTCAAATGGGCGGACAAGCTAAAATGTGTGATTATGCATTAGAAGGAAAATATGTAAAGCAAAGTGCCATACCCGATACATTAACCCTGGCTGAAGATATAGGGAAAATTATTCGTCATTCAAAGGTTAAAGGATTAAATCCAGTCAAAGAAATGCTTAAGAAACTTGAAGGCTTTGAATTGTTCCAAGGAAAAGCGGTTGATATCCGCCGCCGTATTCAGGAGGGATTTACTAAGGGGGAGGCTTTAATTGAAGGTATAAATAAAAATAAAGATCAGCTTGTCAAACTCTTCTTTCAAAATGAGCATTTATTGGCAGTTGATGCATCGAAAGACAAACCACTTGCCATTACTCCTGATTTAATTGCTGTGTTAGATTTAGAAACCGGCGTTCCGATCACAACAGAGGGTTTAAAATATGGGGCAAGGGTCATTATTATCGCATTCCCATGTCATGAGAAGTGGCGTACAAAAAAAGGAATTGAAACGGCCGGGCCACATTATTTCGGTTATCCATATGAATATGAGCCGGTAGAGCAGCTAGAACGGAAAAGAAAGGACTGGGAATAATGAATTATCGTGTTGGAATCGATGTCGGAGGTACACACACAGATTCCGTTCTTCTGAATGAAAACTTAGAGTGTATTTGCCAAGTAAAGGTCGCTACAACAACAGATATTAGTACGGGGATCAATCATTCTGTAAGAGAGCTTCTTAGTAAAAGTAAGGTAGATCCTCAAAGGATTAAATATGTGATGCTGGGCACGACACATTGTACAAATGCAATTGTGGAGCGTAAAAAGCTTACTAAGGTTGGTGTCATAAGGCTAGGCGCACCAGCAACAACTGCCATTCCTCCTTTAGCTGGTTGGCCGGATGACATAATCGAAAAAATTGGAATGAATACAAGAATTGCATCTGGAGGATATGAATATGACGGCAGAACAATTGCAGAGATTAACGAGCATGAAATAAGAGAAATTTGCCAAGAGTTCAAAGGAAAGACACACTCTATCGCTATTGTTGGTGTGTTCTCCCCTGTAAATCAGCTTCAAGAAAAAAGAGTCGCAGAAATTGTGAGAGAAGAATTAGGTGAGGATCTATACATTTCTTTATCAAATGAAATTGGAAGTGTAGGGTTGCTAGAAAGGGAAAATGCAACCATATTAAATGCAGCCTTAAAAGAAATCATCAAAGAGGTTGCAGAAGGTTTTCAACAAACACTTGAAAAAGAAGGAATCGATGCAAAGATTTACTTTGGCCAAAACGACGGAACATTAATGACTTGTGAATATGCACTTGAGTATCCAATCCTAACTATTGCAAGCGGCCCAACGAATTCGATAAGAGGTGCAGCACATTTGACAGGTTTGGACCATGCTTTGGTTGTTGATATAGGAGGAACAACTACTGATATTGGGGTACTTGTCAACGGCTTCCCAAGAGAGTCGTCATTGGCTGTCGATATTGGCGGGATTCGTACAAACTTCCGTATGCCAGATCTCTTATCTATGGGCCTAGGCGGGGGAACCATTGTTTATAACAAGGATGGGGAAGTAGCCATTGGACCAGAAAGTGTAGGTTACTTATTATCTGAAAAGGGCATAGTCTTTGGAGGAGATACACTAACCACAACAGATATTGCCGTCAAAATGGGGAAGTTTAAACTCGATCAGGCACAAACGGAAAATATAGATCCCGATTTAGCCGAGAAAGCTGATCAATTGATTTCTAGAATGCTAGAAGATGCAATCGATCGAATGAAAACGAGCAGAGACGATGTTCCGGTCATTCTAGTTGGAGGCGGGAGTATTCTTGTATCTTCAAAGCTCAAGGGTGTATCAAAGGTGTATATGCCAGAAAACTTTGCTGCTGCAAATGCAATAGGTGCAGCTCTAGGTGAGGTTAGCGGAGAAACCGACAAAATTTATACACTAGAATCAAACACATATGATGAAATCATTGAGGATGCAAAAAATCATGCGATTAACTCAGCGATAACAGCAGGGGCATCCCCTTCTACAGTGAAAATAGTAAGTATAGAGGATATCCCTCTCGCTTATCTTCCAGGTAATTCCATCCACGTAAAAGTAAAGGCGGCCGGTCTACTAAAAGAATAAGGGACCTTTAAAAGGAAATTTAAGAACCCTCCTTTTTAAAAAAGTCCTTGCAATCTGTGTGAGGACTTTTTTAATAGTCAAAAAATAACAGGTAATGTTATTGACACAAACGAAATTGGTGCTAAAATATTCAGTATATTTAATATATTTACTCAAAATTAAGTATACTGAATTATTACCAATGGAGGGTTAGTAAAGTGGAGGAAGTTTTTGAGAAAATCAAGAAGCTAAGGACGAGCCGTAATTGGACACTAAAGGAATTAAGTCAAAAGACAGAGCTCTCAAGCGCATTTTTATCCATGATAGAACGCGGTTCTTCATCCTTAACGATCACCTCACTAAAAAAAATCGCCGATGCCTTTGAAGTAGACATATCATACTTTTTCCAAAAGCCTTTAATCAACAAAACCTATCATGTTGAAGAATCAGAGCAAATATCTTTCCAAATTCAAAATTCCCAAACTACTTACATTCGTTTAAACGGAAATTTCCCGAACAGACTTTTTGAACCATTAATCGTTGTCTTAAAACCAAACCAGCAAAAGGATGAAAACTTTGTCCATAAAGGGGAAGAATTTTATTACATATTAAAGGGTGAAGTAAGTTTTATAGTCGATCATGACAAATTTACTGTTAAGGCCAATGAATCTATCCATTTTCCTTCTAACATACCGCATGATTATGAAAACCCGCTACAAGAGGAATCTGTCATGCTATGCGTACTAACACCCTCCATCTTTTAGAGAAAGTGGATCATTTCAAGAGAAAAAATTATTAAGGGGAGAGAATGGATGAGAGTTTCAACTGATGTTGGCGGAACATTTACAGATTTAGTATATGTATCAAATGAAGGAGAAATTGGATTTTCTAAGAGTAATACGACTCCTCCAAACTTTGAGGAAGGTGTCCTAAATGTTCTTGCGAAAAGCCAAATATCCCTAACTGAGATAGAGACATTTATTCATGGGACTACCGTTATTATTAATGCATTAACGGAAAGAAAAGGAGTTAAAACAGCCCTAATTACGACAAAAGGTTTCCGGGATGTTTTAGAAATCGGCCGTGGAAACAGGCCAGACTTATTTAACGTCCGCTATCAAAAGCCAAAACCAATTGTCCCTCGTTTTTTAAGAAGAGAGGTAGAGGAAAGGCTTAATTATAAAGGAGAAGTCATAATCCCGTTAGATAAGGACGAGATTATGAGGATAATAGATGATTTCAAAAGGGAACAGGTCGAAGCGATTGCCATTGTCTTCCTTCATTCATATAAAAATCCTTCACATGAAGTAGAAGCAGCAAAGATTATTCAGGAGTTATGGCCAGAGGTTTCTATTACGACTTCCCATGAGATGACAAAGGAATGGCGGGAATACGAGCGGACGAATACGGCTGCAATGAATTCCTATGTAAAGCCGATTGCCTCTAATTATATTAATCAATTAGAACAGAAATTAATGAAACAAAATGTGAAAGCACAAAAATATATTATGCAATCGAATGGCGGCACAACAACCTTTGGGCTGGCGAAAGAGGCCCCGATCAATATGGTAGAATCTGGTCCGGTTGCAGGTGTGTTCGGTTCAGCTATTTTAGGCGAGTATCTTGGTGAAAAGAATTTAATTGCTTTTGATGTTGGCGGAACTACGGCAAAGTGCTCCTTGATAGAAAACGGCAATGTAAAAATTACGACTGATTATCAGATTGAGAGAACAGAGAAATGGGCGGGCTATCCTTTAAAGGTTCCGGTCGTAGATATAGTAGAAATTGGGAATGGTGGCGGCTCTATTGCCTGGATCGATTCAGTAGGCTCTTTACGTGTCGGTCCTCAATCAGCGGGGGCTGTCCCAGGTCCGGTTGCCTATGGTAAAGGAGGAGAAGAACCGACCATTACAGATGCAAACCTATTAACGGGGAGACTATCAGCTGATCGATTTGAGCATGCAGTTGATTTACAGAAAGTTAAGGATGTCATGACTGATAAGGTGGCAAAGCCTTTTGGCATAAAGGTTGATGATGCAGCTTTAGGAATTATTCGTCTAGCTAATTCCAATATGCTAAATGCACTGAAGCTTATTTCAGTAAGAAAAGGCTTTGATCCTCGGGATTTTACAATGGTTGCATTTGGCGGCGGGGGACCATTACACGGCACCTACTTAGCAGCAGAATTAGGGATTAAAAAGGTGATTGTTCCAGTGGCTTCAGCTGTTTTCTCTGCATGGGGCATGTTGATGACAGATTTACGGTCTGACATTATTCAAACCTATATTAAACGATTAAAAAATGCAGATATAAACGAGATAAATGAGATGTGGCACCTATTAGAGCAGAAGAGTATGGAGCGGTATATAGATGAGGGAGTAAAGAGAGAGGATATTCTTTTCATGAGATATGCCGATCTTCGTTATGTTGGTCAGGAGCACACAGTAAAGGTGCCAATGCCAAATGGGCAGTGGGACCAAGA
Source organism: Bacillus sp. JJ1773 (assembly GCF_036962035.1). Taxonomy (NCBI): domain Bacteria; kingdom Bacillati; phylum Bacillota; class Bacilli; order Caryophanales; family Bacillaceae; genus Bacillus; species Bacillus sp. JJ1773. Next base: position 34,047 of record NZ_JBALNX010000028.1, on the reverse strand, counting down.
TACAACTCAGCAAATTATTGAGTCCTTCCATTATTATCATAAAAAGGCTTATACCTTTAATTTAGAAGAGGCAGAGGTAGAAATTGTAAACTTGCATTTAACAACAGTAGGAAAGGTTAATCGACCTGAACTAAAGAAGCTGGAATCATCGAATGATCAAGAGGCTGTCGTAGAATATAGCAGAAATGTTTATTTTGAAGAGGACGGCTGGCTAATGACAAATGTATTTGACAGAAGTCAGTTGAGACCGAAGATGATGATACAAGGACCAGCTGTTGTTGAAGATAATATGTCATCTGTTGTTGTATATCCGACTCAAACGTTAGAGGTCGACCTGTATGGAAATCTAGTTATTTATACTGGAGGGAAGTAAGTTGGCGCAGAAAACAATTGATCCGTTCACATTGGAAATTGTAAAGGATTCCCTAACCTCAATTGGAGAAGAAATGTTTTTTACATTAGGACGAACTTCAATGAGCCCAATTATTTATGAGGTGTTGGATTATGCAACAGGTATAACAGATGCTAAAGGTTTTTTATTAACGCAAGGTAATGGGGTTGCTGGATTTATTGGAATGATTAGTTCGATGGTAAAAGAAACAGTAAAGAAATATGGTGATGATTTAAAGCCAGGAGATATTGTGATCATAAATGATTCTTATAATGGCGGAGGTTCTCATCTTTCTGATGTCGGATTAGTAATGCCTATTTTCTATAATGATGAATTAGTTGCTTTTTCAGCCAATAAAGCTCATTGGACAGAAATTGGGGGAAAGGACCCGGGGTCGTTTTCGAATGATGCAACTGAAATTTATCAGGAAGGACTTCAGTTTCCTTGTATTAAATTATTTGATGAAGGGAAAATCAATCAGGCCCTTGTCGAAATGATTCGAGCAAACGTAAGGTATCCGGATTTATCCATAAGTGATATGTGGGCACAAATCGCATCTTTAAGAATTGGTGAAAAACGATACCAAGAATTATGTGATAAATACGGTGTTAATACCGTTCAGCATACGGCAGATTTCCTTCTGGACCAAGGGGAGATGGCAGCAAAAAGTTTAATCAAGCTTCTGCCTAATGGAGAGTACTTTGCAGAAGACTTTATCGATACAGATGGGCTTGGAAATGGACCGTTTAAGGTACAAGTAAAGGTCACTATTATGGATGAACGCTTTATTTGTGATTTTAGAGGAAGTCATCCTCAAGTGCCTGGACCTGTTAATTGCTCCTATACGACTCTCGTTTCAGATGTTCGGACTGTGTTTTTGTCCATTATTAACGATGAGCATCAGATTAATGATGGGGTTTTCCGACCACTTGAAATCATTACAGATCCCGGTTCAATTTTTTCGTGTGAGCGGCCAGCGCCAATGTCTGTTTATTGGGAAAGTGGAGCAATGGGTGGTGACCTCGTTTGGAAGGCTTTAGCAAGTGTTCTTCCAACAAAGCTGGGTGCTGGGCATTTCCTATCTGTATGTTCCGTAACCTTATCTGGAAAACATCCCGATACAAAAGAGCCATTTTTAATTGTAGAGCCTTCAGTTGGAGGCTGGGGTGCAAATAACGAGGAAGATGGCGTAAGAGCCCAGTTCTGTATTGGTGATGGAGAAACGTATAACGTACCGGTTGAAATTGCTGAATCAAGATATGGAATCATGGTCGATGAGTACTCTCTAAATACGGATGGTGCTGGTGCAGGGCAATTTATTGGAGGTTCAGGAGTTATTCGTTCCTATAGAGCTTTAACTGATCATCAAGCTGTTTCTGTAACGTACGGACGTAATAAATTTGCACCATGGGGTTTGCGTGGTGGGAAAGATGGATCAACTAATCACTTTTATATAGAAAAAAGTAACGGAGAAGTCGATGGACCATTTGGTGTGTATGCTCGCTATCCTTTAAATAAAGGAGATGTCGTTAAGCTTGTAACAGGGACTGGCGGAGGGTATGGAAACCCATTTGATAGAGACGCCCAGCTCGTAGCTGAAGATGTAAAAAATGCATACATTTCAGTTGAACAAGCTGAGGAGATCTTTGGAGTTTTAATTGAAAAGGATACTTTTAAAATTAAAGGATTAACGAAGTGTAGACTAGACAGTTAGGAATAGGTTCGGTGCAATTGAAATAAAAAAGATAACTAGGAGGTTCCCTTTTGAGGACTTTAACACAGCAAGAAGCAGAGGACATTTTATATGGTGCATGTATATATGGTACTGGGGGTGGAGGTGATCTAAAGGAAGGTTTAAGGATCATCAGCGAGATCTACTCGAATGGGAAGCAAGTTCGAATGGTTTCCTTAGAAGATGTTGAAAAGGATTGGCTAATTGCTTCGCCCTATTATGTTGGTTCGGTTGCCTCCCCTAAAAAGGAAGTAGTGGAGAAACTAGAAAATCTTCTAAAATCGAAGGAAAATGTATCTGTTTTAGCTGCGAAGTCATTGCAGAAAGCATTAGGAAAAAAGCTAGATGCTGTCATTCCTACAGAACTTGGTGCAAATATCGCTTGGGCTATGGAAACAGCTGCTTCTCTTAATATCCCGTTAGTAGATGCAGATCCTGCCGGAAGGGCTGTCCCAGATATTGCTCATACAACATTTAATATTTTCGATATACCCATTGCCCCGTTCGCTCTTGCCAATAAGTATGGGGACGTTTTGATTGTGCAGTCGGTTGCTAATCATGATCGTGCAGAGGATATAGCTAGGAACTTTGCCATTTCTTCAGGCAATATTGCCGGAATGTGCGACCATCCTATATTAGGTGAAAGGTTAATGAGTACAGTTATTCGTGACACTCTTACTAATTCTGAGCGTGTCGGAAAGGCTAGGAGACTAGCAAATGAGCAAGGTCTATCTCCTATCAATCCGATATGTGAAGCTGGTCAAGGAAGGATTTTAATAAAGGGGACCGTAACGTCTTCGAACTGGAAAGATGTAATTGGATTTATAGAAGGAAATATCACGATTTCCTCTCTTGATGGGAAAGATTATTTATCACTATGGTTTAGAAATGAACATATGGTTGCTAGGAATGGTGATGGGATCGTCTCTATTATTCCAGAATTAATAACAGTTGTTGATTTGAACGATGGGCACCCGATATTAAATCCAAACTGTAAAGAAGGAATGGAAGTGGCCGTTATTACTTACCCTGCACCGCAAGCATGGGAAACTGAAAAGGGTTTAGCTATTTTCGGTCCGGAATACATTGGAGAGAATAGAGAATTATATTCTCAGCTTAAGAGTTTAGCAGATTTTTCACATACGAAGCAGGCTTAAACTCAACATGATTTTTGGATAAATAACAATAGTAGGAGGTAGGAGGAAATGAAAAGAACTAAATGGTTTTGGTTCATGACTGTCTTGAGCTTGCTTGTTGTATTAGCTGCATGCAGTAATAATACAGCCACAAATGATGGCAATAGTTCGGACGGCAAAGAGTCAGAGGGTGCACCAAAAGGCGGCGTGGCGGTGTTTGGAGCTCATGATGAAATTATGACATTTTGGGATCCAAGTGATAGCTATTCGAATGAAATTGTTGCCATGAACAATATGTATGAAACCTTATTGAGGTATGATGCAAATTCTGAAACATTCACAAATGTACTAGCTGAAGGGTATGAAGTATCTGAAGATGGACTTACTTGGACTTTTACATTAAAACAAGGGGTAAAGTTCCATACAGGAAACGAAATGACAGCTGAAGCTGCTAAAGCCGCTATTGAAAGAACGATGGAAAGAGGAAAGGGAGCGGCATTCATCTGGGATCCTGTACAGGAAATTCATGCAAAGGATGCTTATACGTTAGAATTTGTTTTATCCTATCCGGCAGCTTTAGACACCATTGTTTCATCAGGCTACGCTTCTTTCATTTTTGATGCAAAGGCAGCTGAAGAAAATGGAGGCGAACAATGGTTTAATGAAGGGAATTCTGCAGGTACAGGACCTTATAAGCCAGAAAAATGGGAGCGGGGAAGCCAATTAATCCTGACTTCAAATAACGAATATTGGGGTGAATGGAAGCCAAATCAATTTCAGAAAGTGGTCTTCAAATCAATCCCTGAAGCAAATACTCGACTGCAAATGGCAAAAGGAGGCGAACTGCATTTCGTTCAGCAGCTGCCAAATGAACTCGTAAAATCTTTAAGTGGGGATAATACGGTTTCAATTCAAGAAACAGAAAGCTTCCAGCAATTAATTTCATTATTCAATACGGAAAAAGAGCCTTTAAATAATCCAAAGGTTCGTCAGGCTATTTCCTATGCGATTCCATATGAAAGCATTGTTAAGGATATTTTAGGCAATACAGCTACTCAATCCTTTGGATCAATCCCAAAAGGCTTATGGGGACATAGTGAGGATTTAAAGCAATATGAATACAACATCGAAAAAGCAAAGGAATTGTTAAAGGAAGCCGGAGTAGACGGTGGGAAACTAACGCTTACTTACCTCTCCGCTGATGAAGATGAGCGGCAAATAGCCGAATTAATGAAGATTGAATTTGCTAAGATTGGTTTTGATTTAGAGCTAAAAGGCATGCTTTGGGAAGCTCAATGGGACCTTGCTAAATCACCAAATCCTGAGGAGCGTCAAGATATATTATTTATGTACTGGTGGCCGGACTACGCAGATCCGTATTCATTTATGAAGAATTTATATGGATCAGAGGATGAAATCGTGTTTAATTTAGCTTACTTTAAAAATGTAAGCTATGACAAATTGGTAGATGAAGCACAAAAGATTGCAGGTGTTGATAGAGAGAAAGCAATTGATTTGTATAAACAGGCACAGGATATTTTAGTGGAAGAATCACCAGGACTATCACTTTACGACAAAAAATATGTGCGTATTATTAACAATAGCCTCGGGGGATATGTAGATAATCCAGCATATCCAAACGTAGTATTTTTCTATGACACATTCAAACAATAGGTGATCCCTTATGATTCGTTTTTTTCTCCGTAGATTGTTACTTGGTATTTTTGTATTATTTGGTGTTTCATTGATCACCTTTATTATTGCTAGAGTTATTCCTTCTGAACCAGCAGCCCGTTGGATTGGACCGAAGGCAACTGCTGAACAAATTGCAGCAGCCAAGGTTGAATTGGGGTTGGACCAACCCCTTTATATTCAATATTTAACTTATATGAAAGGGTTATTTTCAGGTGATTGGGGAGTATCTATTACTTCCCATCAATCTGTTTTAAAAGAACTTTTAACCTTTCTTCCGTCAAGCTTAGAAATTATTTTTGGCGGCATGTTAATCGCGATAATCATTGGGATTCCATTAGGAGTTTTGACGGCAATTAAAAAGGAAACATGGTTAGATCATCTTGCGAGAGGAATAAGCATTGGCGGTGTGTCCATTCCAACCTTTTGGTTAGCGATGATCCTGCAGCTGATTTTCTATCAAACATTAGGATGGTTTCCGTTAGGTGAAAGGGTATCAACGGATGTTGCATTACTTTATCCAATCGAAACGATAACGGGATCCAATTTGTTAGATTCCTTATTGCAAGGGAATTGGATTTACTTCAAGGATGCACTTATGCATTTAATATTGCCAATGCTAACAATGGCGGCATTTCCTTTAGGAGTGGTCACAAGGATGACACGATCCTCCATGCTTGAGGTAATCGGTGAGGAATACATGCGCGTTACTAAAGCCTATGGTTTTTCAAATATAACTAGAACGTTTAAATATGCCTTGAAAAATGCTATGGGTCCAACGGTTACATCGCTCGGTCTTACATTTGCCTATGCATTGACAACTACTTTTCTCATTGAATCTGTTTTTACATGGCCAGGGTTAGGATTGTATACTTCTAAAGCTATTCTTTCATCAGATTATCCAGTCATAATGGGTATAACAATTTTTGTTACAGGAGCGTATCTCTTTGTAAACTTCCTAGTTGATATGGTCTTAGCCATACTAGACCCACGAATTAAGTTAAATGCGGAATAGGAGGAAAACAATATGCTTAAAGTGAATCCAAATGTTTCTCCTCCTTCCTCGGAGAAAGCATTAATGAAGAAAAGTTCAAATAAAAGTGCATTTTTGAGTGAAATTCGGTATTTCTTTAAAATGAATAAGCTGGCAGGAGTAGGCTTTTTTATCATTTTATTTTTGGTGGCTATCGCTGTTCTGGCGCCAGTCATTGTTCCTTACCCAGGCGATATTGCCTCTGAATCACATTTAGAGAAGAAGTTTTTGCCTCCGAGTTCGGAGCATTTATTCGGAACGGATGAACTTGGAAGAGATTTATTTAGCAGAGTGCTATACGGTGCAAGAATCTCTTTCCAAATTGGCTTAATTGCGATTGGGTTAGCTGTAGCAATTGGTCTTCCTTTAGGCTTAATTGCGGGCTATTTTGGAAAATGGATTGATGAGACCATTATGCGGATTTGTGATATTTTCTTAAGCTTTCCACCCCTATTGTTATCCATTGCCATTGCAGCATTATTAGGTCCCTCCATTACAAATATGATGATTGCCATCGCTATTTCCTGGTGGCCGTGGTATACGAGATTAATACGCGGACAAGTCATTTCGTTACGTGAACGTGGATTCGTTGAGGCTGCAAAAGCGATGGGGGTTCCATCTTGGACAGTCATCATAAGGCATATCCTGCCAAACAGTTTAGCCCCGATCATCGTCCAAATATCAATGGACTTTGGCTCGATTATTCTGACAGCTGCATCTTTAAGCTTTCTTGGGCTAGGTGCACAGCCTCCCCAGCCAGAATGGGGACTTCTCATTAATATAGGGAAGAATTTCTTTTTGACAAATTGGTGGTATGTCACATTCCCAGGTTTATTTATATTTATTACTGTTATGGCCTTTAATTTATTTGGAGATGGATTGAGAGATTATCTAGATCCGAAAACCCGTGATCAATAGGAGGGAAAAGAAGTGGATGTTCTTTTAGAAATGAAGAATGTAAAGGTAGAAATTGAAACTCGCTCCGGAACATTTACCGCTTTGGATCTAGAACAGCTCTCGATTAATCGTGGCGAAACAATAGCCTTAGTAGGTGAAACGGGTTCAGGAAAATCTATGACAGCATCTGCAATCATGAATTTGTTTCCTACTAAAAAGGCTAGTATTAAAAGCGGGTCTATCCTTTTTGAAGGGGTTGATTTAGTAAGCATTCCTGAAAAAAAGATGGAGGGATTTAGGGGAAAATCAATGACAATGATTTTTCAAGACCCGATGACATCATTGAATCCAGTCTTTCCGATTGGAGAACCTATGATAAATATGATTCGAAAGCATTTATCACTTTCAAAAAAAGATGCAAAGGAGAAAGCGATAGAATCTTTATCCTTTGTCGGGCTCCCGGATCCAAAGGGGACTTTAAAAAGATACCCCCATGAACTAAGTNNGCGTCAGAGAGTCATGATTGCGATGGCAATGGCGTGTAATCCTAAGCTATTAATTGCTGATGAACCGACGACTGCCCTAGATGTGACTATTCAATCGCAAATTCTTTATATAATTAATAGAATGAAAGAAACACATGGTACGTCCATTCTTTTTATTACCCATAATCTCAGTGTCGTTTCAAAAATTGCCGACCGAATTGTCATTATGTACGGTGGTCATATCGTTGAAACAGGGCGGACGAAGGAAGTGTTTCAAAATCCGAAGCATCCTTATACAACGATGTTAATGGATGCAATTCCAAAGCTAAAAGAAACGCGTGAGAAACTGCCTGTTATTGATGGAATGATTGACCGATCACTTACAAGCTGTCCTTTTTTCAACCGTTGCCCTAGTGCAAGACCAGAATGTAATACTAAAGGGATGCCAAATTTAACGGGTGTAAATGAGACTCACAAAGTGGCCTGTAATTATCCGAATGGGGGAGGTTCTGTTCATGACTGATTTACTGGAAGTCGTAAATTTAAAAAAATACTTTCCCGTTAGAACAGGTTTGTTTCGAAAAAAGAGCTTTTTGCATGCAGTTGATGATGTTTCTTTTTCGATTAAAGAAGGGGAATGCTTTGGCCTTGTGGGGGAGTCAGGCTGCGGCAAAAGCACAATTTCGCGAACTATTTTGCGTTCTCTAGCTCCTACAGATGGATCTGTTATTTTTGGTAATAAAGATCTATTCACATTAAATAAATTAGAAGATAAAAAAAGCCGTAAAGAAATCCAAATGGTATTTCAAGACCCATATTGGTCAGTTAATCCGAAAATGACGATTGGCTCCATTATTGAAGAACCAATGAAAACCCATCTTTCCCTGAACAACCAAGAGAGAGAGGCAGAAGCGAAAAGACTTCTATATGAAGTGGGGCTTTCAGAGGACTTCTATAAGCGCTACCCGCATCAATTAAGCGGCGGGCAAAGACAGCGGGTTGGGATCGCCCGTGCCATCGCATTAAATCCTAAATTTATTATTTTAGATGAGCCAACATCTGCCCTTGATATGTCAGTGCAGGCACAAATTTTGAATTTATTAAAGGATCTTCAGCAATCCAAAGGGTTTACGTATTTATTTATTTCACATGATTTAAGTGTTATTAAACATATGTGTACAAGAGTTGGCGTTATGTACTTAGGGGAGTTTGTAGAAATTGGAGAGGTGGATCAAGTCTTTGATAAGCCTGCCCACCCCTATACACAACTGCTCTTGCAATCTTTGCCGACCATCGATGAACAGTCCGCTTTTTCCCTTACGATGTATGAAGGTGAAATGCCTAAAGCTATCGATCCACCTGAGGGCTGCCGCTTTGCACAACGATGCCTTTATGCTGTTGAAGACTGCTCAGAAAAGCAAGAACTAGTAGATTATGATGATGGGCGGATGGTCCGGTGTCATTTGGTAAAGAGCTGATGGATGAAAGGTTCATGGTATACGTTTTGATAAGAAAGCGGCTCAAACGGTAGTCATGAG